>RFVZ01000029.1 GCA_009922405.1 Betaproteobacteria bacterium | reverse complement strand
GCAGGACCTCCTCGGCCATGATGACGCCGTTTTGAACCGAAATCCCGGCGACCGCGATAAACCCGACTGCTGCAGAAACCGACAGATGAAGCCCAGCCAGGCCCAGTGCTGCAAACCCACCCACCAACGTAAATGGCACCATCCCCAACACCAGGACGGCAAGCCTCACCGATCGAAAGGCCCAGAACAACAACGAGAAAATCAACAAAACGGTGAGCGGGATGATGACCATCAACCGCTCGGCTGCTCGTTGTGAATTTTCGAACTGGCCGCCCCACGTCAGGGTGTACCCGGGGGGCAACTTGATTTTGTCGGCGACTCTCGCCTGGGCCTCTTCGACGAAACTACCCTGATCGCGGCCGAGCAGGTTCATCTTAACGATCACAATCCGCGAGCCCGCCTCACGCAGAATTCGCGATGCGCCTTGGTGGACTTCGATTTTTGCGACTTCGCCCAGCGAAATCGTTCCTGGACCATTGCCAACCTGTGTCCCAGGGATCTCTAGCTGCAGGCTCGAGATGGCGTCGATACTGTTGCGATTGGTGGGATCTGCCCGAACGACGACCTCAAATCGCTTGTCCCCTTCGTAAAAGCTCGTCACCGGTGCCCCGGACATCGCTTGGGTAACCAGTCGGTTGACATCGGTTACGCCGATCCCATACCGAGCGAGTCGCGACCGATCGGGTGTGACGACGATTTCAGACTGACCGCCGATTCGGGTGGCTTCAACGTCGGTCGCTCCGCGAATTTGCTGAATGACTTCGACGACGTCGTCGGCTTTCTCCTCAAGAATATCGAGATTGTCGCCGCTGATTTTTGCGACGATTTCGCCGCGAAACCCCGAGAGCGACTCTTCAACGTTGTCTTGAATGACCTGCGAGAAATTAGTCGTGATGCCTGGAATGACGTTCAGGGCATCGGACATGCTGCTGACCAGCGCCTCTTTGCTGGCGAAGCGCCAGGTGTTGCGGGGTTTCAGGTCAACCAGATTCTCGAGATTATTCGGACCCTTCGGATCCGATCCGTCGTCAGGGCGGCCCACCTGAGTAATGATGTGGTTGACTTCGGGGTAAGTGAGGATCTTGGCGCGGACCAGCCGCTCGATGTTTTTGGTGGTCTCGAGCGATGCAGAGGTTGGCAGCGTGATGGTGAGCCATATGTTTCCTTCATCGAGCTTTGGCATGAATTCGCTACCCAGACGAGCAGCCAGTCCGAAGGCGACCACCACCGGAATCAGTGCAAGAAAAAGTGTCTTGCGTGCGTTGTGAATGGTGAGGTCGAGCAGTTCACGGTAGCGGTTCTGCAACCAGTCCAGCCAAGATTTGTGAGTCTCAGCGAGAGGCCGCTTTTGCACTACGAAAGCGAGTAGGGTCGGTAGCAGGGTAAAGGTCAGTAAGACCGCGCCAAGCAGGGCGAAGGTCAGCGTGAGCGCGACTGGCGTGAAGATTTTTCCCTCAACACGCTGAAATGTAAAAATCGGGACAAAGGCCAGAATAATGATGGCTTTTGAGAAGAGTACTGGAGATGCCATATCGGTCATCGTGCGGTTCAGCAGTTGCATCCGATGTTTTCGACCCTGCGGTGAATCCACTTCGTGGGCGGTGTGGACCGCCAACCGAACCATGAGCGCCTCGACGATCACCACCGCACTGTCGATGATGATCCCGAAGTCGACAGCGCCGAGTGAGATGAGGTTGGCCGACACTCCGCGGGCGTCCATCAGGATGAAGGCAAACAACAGGGCCAGCGGAATGACGGTGGCGACGACCAGAGCGGCCGTCCAGCTCGACAGAAAGACCACCAAAACGGCAATCACCAGCAGCGCGCCAACAATCAGGTTTTCAACGACCGTGGTGACCGTGTGATGCACAAGTTCTGTCCGGTCGTAGATCGGCAAAATCTTGACGCCGGCCGGGAGACGCGTCTGCAAGTCAGCGATGCGCTGTTTAAGGGCCGCGTTGATCTTTGAGGGGTTGCCACCCTTCGTCATCGAGACGATGCCTTCGACGATGCTATCCCGCTTGTCCGATGCAACATATCCGTAGCGAGGGCGCTCGCTGATTTTGACAGTTGCCAGATCCGCAACCGTAATTGCGCGGCCCTGTCGGGACTCGATCACGACCTTGCGCACGTCGTCGATGGACTCAAACAGCCCAGATGATCGGACGACCAGGGACGCGTCACCCTGGCGAACCAACCCGCCTCCGGCGTTGCCATTGCCGTTTGCAATGGCCTGCGTGAGTTGATCAAGCGTGACCTGAAATTTGCGCAAGGCCAGTGGGTCAAACTCGACGTGGTATTCGCGGATGGCACCGCCAAAACTCACGACATCCGCCACCCCTGGTGTCATGCGCAGAACGGGACGG
Source organism: Betaproteobacteria bacterium (assembly GCA_009922405.1). GTDB lineage: Bacteria > Pseudomonadota > Gammaproteobacteria > Burkholderiales > Burkholderiaceae_E > RFPW01. The sequence continues at coordinate 13,317 of RFVZ01000029.1, read as the reverse complement.
ACCGTCCAGTCCTGCAGGGTACGAATCTCGGTGTCACTGAGACCGGGGGCCTCGATGGTGTACCGGTAGACCTCACCCACTGCCGTGGATAGCGGGGCCAGTTGCGGCTGAACCCCAACCGGGAGCGTCACGGTACCGAGTTTTTCGGTGACCTGCTGGCGTGCAAAATAGTTGTCTGTATCTTCCGCAAACGTCAGCGTGACGATCGAGAGCCCCGTCATCGTGACTGACCGAACGTTCGTCAAGCGCGGTATACCGGCGACCTCGCGTTCAATTGGCAGGGTGACCGAGCGTTCCATGTCCTGCGGAGCCTGCCCGGGGAGCTGCGAAATTACGCGGACCTGGATGTCCTGAACGTCAGGAAACGCCTCGATCGGCAGGTTGGTCAGCGCGAGCACCCCGGTGCAGATCAGCGCGGCGACCATCACCAGCACAAAGACCCGCTGGGTTAAGGCAAAGAGAATGATCCGAGCGATCATGGTTTGCTGCCTGCACGAGCGGTTAGCTCGGCATCCAGCAACAGGGCTCCGGTCACAACGATTCGTTCGCCTCCCTCGAGTCCGCTCCCGACATAGCTGAAGTCACTCCCTTGGCCCTGCAGTTTGACGGGCCGTCGCACAAACGCACCCGGAGTGGTTTCAATGAACACAAAGGCATAGACCCCGCGGTTGATCAGTGCCCCATTCGGAATCCGGACTGCGGTGCCGACGCCCTGCAAAATCGAGGCGCGCACGAACATCTCGGGGAGGAGCTTGCGATCAGGGTTTTTGATCCGCGCCCGCACCACAACCCGACGGGTATTTGGGTCAACGGCCTGCCCCAGTTGCACGACTTTCGCGACAAAACGCTCGCTTGGGAATGCGTCGCTTTCAACCGCGACTTCATCGCCTACCTTGACCTTGCCAACGAGCCGCTCGGGCAAGTCAATCAGGAGCCAAAGACGGGTGGGGTCGGTCAATATAAAAAGGGGTACGGTCATGCCCGGCACGACCTCGAGGGCTGGCGTAGCCGTGCGTTCAGCGACGATGCCGGCGATCGGGCTGCTGAGCCACACCCGCTGTCCTCGGATCGGGTGTCCATAGGGATTGAGTGTCTTGAGCCGTTGATCGGCGCGGATTGTCTCGGCTTGGGCCTGCACGTAATCGGTTTGCGCCGCCTCAACTTCGCGCGCCGCGATCGCCTCACCGGCACCGAGGCTGCTGGCCCGGTTCAAGATCTGGAGTTTCCGGTCTTCCTCAGCGCGGGCCTTGGCCAGGTCGGCGTAGGCGGTACCAAAGTCGGGTGAGTCAATCTCGGCAAGGACCTGCCCGATCTTGACGGTATCACCCGGGGCTATCCGTATTGAGACAACGCGACCGGCGACGCCCACGCCAATGCGTGCTGTCACATCCTCATCGTAGACTACCCTCGCGCTCAGGGAGTCTGTGAGGGGTAGCGGGGAAGACGGGATCACCTGCGTCTCAATCATCGCCAGTTGGGCCGAACCAACCGGGAATTGCAAGGCCTGTGCAACCCCACCCTCTGGGGGGACAATTGCAACCGGCGGGGTGGTCGGGCTGGGGGCAGTGGATGCGCCCGGAGCGTTGGTCGTAGCGGGCGAGGGCGGCGTAGCCGATGGTGTCGCGCCACTGAACATGGCTTTTGTCTGATCGCTTGCGAGCCACGCAATTCCGCACAAACCGACAACAATCAGAACGATCAGAGTGATCAGAAAACGGGGGGAGGGTCGTTTGGGCATTCGGTTTCCAGCGTCAGGTGGCGAACTATACAAACGCTGCCTGTCAAATACCTGTCAATCGCATCGGGACTGAGCCATGCGCTTGATGTTGATTGAAGACGACGCATTGATCGCCCGGGAGTTGAGTCTTCATTGGCAAACCCAAGGCTGGGTTCTTGATTTGTGTACCACGCTCAAAGCCGCCCAGAGTTGTGTTGAAAACCATACTGAGACCGGAGGCTATGAGCTGATCGTGCTCGACCTCGGGTTACCCGATGGCGATGGGTTGGAATGGCTGGCTCAGTTTCGGGGGCGCGACCGCCTGACGCCGGTGCTGGTCTTGTCGGCGCGTGGTCAGGTTTCCGATCGGGTCCTGGGGCTCCAAACCGGCGCCGACGATTACTTGGTGAAGCCCTTCGCGGTTAATGAACTCGACGCGCGGGTCGCTGCGCTGCGCCGACGCGGGCAATTGACACGAGGTGAATTGCTGCATTTCGGCAGGCTGTCATGGCTCGGAGGGGAGGGTGTCGCCTACTCCAATGGACAAACACTCGAGTTGTCGCCCCGCGAGTTCGAAGTGCTTGGTCTGCTGATCGGCCGAGCGCCGCGCTTGCTTGCCAAGCGTAACCTCATGGAGGCTTTGGCAGAGCGTGAATTTGAAGCCAGTGAAAACGCTGTTGAGACCTATATTTCACGTCTTCGGCGCAAACTGATCGGGTCAGGGACGGCCATCCGCACCATGAGGGGTTTTGGCTACATGTTGGTGTTGCATGACTGATCGTGCGGGGGCGATAAGCCCGCGGGGCAAACCGGCTCAATGGTTAAAGCGGGACCTCCTGATCCGGCTGCTTCTGCCATTGCTGCTCATCATGGTCACCACCGCAGTGCTTGGCGTATACACAGCGCAACGCCTGGTAGACCGCGCTTTTGACAGCTGGTTGCTCGATGCAGCGCGATCGGTGGGTGCTGCGGTGCGGTTCGAGCAGGGTCGCGCACTGGTTAATTTGCCGGTCGCCGCTCAGACGGTTTTGCTCTACGACGAGGTTGATCGGGTCTATTTTAGCGTGCATCAGGGTGAGCGCCTCATCGTGGGGCGCCCGGATATTCCGCTTGAAGGCGATCGGGAGTCCGGCGATCGAACTCGAGGCCAGGCGTTTGCTGGATGGCTCGATCAGCAGGACGTTCGAATCGCGAGAATTAATCTGGCGGGGCCCTCCGGAGAGGAAGGCGTGATCATCCTGGTGGCTGAGACGGTCATCAAACGCAACAGAACCCGACAAGAGCTCGAGTGGGTTTTATGGCCAATGGTCGCTCTCGTCATTGCGGCCACGCTCGCTATTTACGAGGCGGTGCGCCGAACGGTGCGCCCCCTTGAAGCCATCGCAGCGCGTTGGAACGAGAGTGCCCATGCGTCTCTGCAACCGGTGCGCGATGATGACGTGCCCCGCGAACTCCTGCCCTTTGCAACCGCCCTCAATGATTTGCTCGCGCGGATCCGGGCCATGTTGGCCCGCGAGCGTCAGTTTGCTTTGACTGCCGCTCATCAACTCAGGACGCCACTGGCGGGACTCCAACTCGGTTTGCGCCGAGCGATTGAAACCAGCGATCCCACGGAGGTGAGGGACCTCTTAAGTGAGCTCAAACAAACGACCCGTCGAATGGCCCGACTGGTCCAGCAACTCTTGGCGATCGGTCGACTCGATCCGGAGGCGGGGCACGACTTGCACGATCAGATGGATGACCTCGTGATTCTGGTTCAGGATGTCGGCGCGGCCCATGTCGACCAGGCGCTGAGCAAGGGTGTCGACCTTGAACTGGTGACTGTGGACGACCCGATTTCGGTGCGGATGCAGCCTGAACTCCTGTCCGAGGCGCTTGGGAATTTGCTCGATAACGCGATTCGCTACACCCCGACTGGGGGGCGTGTATTGATCGAGCTGGCCAAAGACCCCGCGCGGGTCATCATTTCTGATTCGGGTCCGGGGATTTCCCCAAATGAGCGCGATCTGGTTTTCGAGCGATTTACTCGTGGTCGAGGCGCTTTGGGCGAGGGGAGTGGGCTTGGTTTGGCGATTGTTCGGGAGATTGCGGCGCTACATGGCGCCACCGTGATATTAAAAACGAGCAAATTCGGTGGGTTAGAGGTGATTTTGAGCTTTCCCGGATATGATGTGGATCGTTGAATCGACCAATCGGGTTTGTTTCCGGCAGGAGTGTTGATGTCTTCCCAACCGATGCAGTCTGAAGAGCTTTCGAAGCCCGTCGGAATTCGGGCGCAAGTTTACGCTGCGCTTTTTGACACCAATCGCCCGGGCAATTACCAGGAGCGGTTTGATAGCTTTACGGCAACGCTCATCGTGGCCAATTTGCTCGCACTCATGCTCGAGCATGTCCCGGCGATTCATGAGGCCAATGCTGGGCTGTTCCACGTCTTCGACATGTTTTCGCTGGTCGTATTCACGGTTGAATATGTTCTGCGCTTCTACACCGCGCCTGAGATGCCGGAGCTCAAGGGCAAAGGCCTCACGCGACTGCGCTGGGCGACTCAGCCGATGTCGATCATCGACCTCGCAGCGATCCTCCCGTTTTATTTGTCTCTCTTTATTTCGGTCGACTTGCGAGCGCTCAGAGCGCTGCGTTTGCTACGTCTGCTCAAACTGACGCGCATCCTCGTTCCGGCCATTCGCGAGTTTCGCGAGCGCAATGTCGGTCGGACCTTCCGCCAAAAAGTGCATTCGCTCTTTTTCATGACGCCCCAGTCAGGCGCTCTCGGCTCGATGATCGACAGCTTCTTTGCCTTCTGGGTTTTGCTGTCGGTTGTTGCCGTGATTTTGGAGACGGTGCAGTCAATTCACGATCCGCTCGCCTTTGAATTCAAGGTTCTTGATTACATCGCGGTTGCCTTGTTTTCGACCGAGTATCTGGCACGGATCTATTGCATCCCGGAGGACGCGGAGTTCAAGCACCGCTACACCTTCATGTCGCGTCTCAAGTATGGGACGACCGGCGGTGCATTGATTGATTTGGTCGCGATTGCACCGTTTTTCCTCGAGCTCTTCCTAAATCACCTGTTCGATTTGCGATTTATGCGGGTGTTCCGTTTGCTGCGTTTGCTCAAGCTCACGCGCTACAGCGGCGCGATGGGGACGCTTATGAAGGTGATGGCGCGCGAAAAGGACACGATGAATGCCGCCAATTTCGTGCTCGTCCTGATCATTATTCTGACCGCAAGCTTGGGCTATCTGTTTGAGCACGAGGCGCAGCCGGACAAATACGAGAACATCCCGCAGTCGATTTATTGGGCCGTGATTACTCTGGCTAGCGTTGGGTATGGCGATATTTCGCCGGTAACAGGTCTTGGGCGCGGCCTCACGTCGATTCTTGCGATGCTGGGGATTGCCTTGTTTGCAATCCCCGCGGGTCTTCTGGCCTCTGCATTCACCGATCAGCTGCGGATCGACCGGGCTGAGTTTGAAACCAAAGTGCGAGAGACCTTGCACGATGGCGAGATCACCAAGATCGAGCGCGAGATGCTCGCAGCCGAAGCCAAATCCCTTCACATGGCCCCTTCAGAGGTCGATCGGGTCGTCGCGAAGGTCAGGCGCCTGCTGGTCGAGGAAGCGCGAGAAGAAGCGGAGCGCATCAAGCAACAACATGACCGTGCGAGTTCTCGTGAGTTGATGGATCAGATCCGGCACGAGGGCGTTCACGGGGGCCAGGGTGGCGCTAGCGGCCCGGGTCAATCAGGTTCAGGGGTGCCGGCGATGACGATCCCCGTGGATGCCCTGGCGGCTCAGCCCGAGCTGGCGTTCGAGCAGGCCCGGCTGGTCATTTCACGTCTTCGTATGATTCGGGCCTCCTTGCCCGACGCGGCGCCTGTGGATGCCATGTTTGCGGATCCAATCCGCGGCAATGTCCAAGACCTCAAGCTCTGGCAGGCGTTGGCGAAAAGGTAATTACGTGATCGGCGTCGAAACGGACGCCGATCTGCTCGCCCACTGCATGGTCGTGGTGGCTCGGGACCATGGCCAACATGGTCGCGCCGCTCGGTAAACGCAGGGTATATAGAAAGTCAGCACCACGGAATGCCTTGCGGACGACCTCAGCTTGCAAGGGGCTGGCGTCATCATGGACCACATCATCGGGACGCAAAAGCACGGTGACGCGTCCTTGTGCATCGGCGTTGCGCTCGAGCGATGATCGATCTGCATCCGGTATCGGGAGCGTTCCGCATTCCATCTCAAGCAGTGCCGTACTGCCTTGCAGGATGCGCCGCCCCGGGAGGAAGGCGCCCAGTCCGATAAAGTCTGCGACCACGCGGCTGGCAGGTCGGTGGTAGAGCATCCACGGGGCGTCCCACTGCTCGATCCGGCCTGCATGCATGACTCCAATGGTGTCGGCCATCGCGAAAGCTTCGAGCTGATCATGGGTGACCAGCAGGGCGGTTGTGCAATCGGCCTGCAGGATCTCACGCACCTCGATGGCTAGTCGCTCGCGCAGATCGGGGTCCAAGTTTGAGAAGGGCTCATCCATCAAAAGTAGCCGGGGCCGCGGAGCCAGTGCCCGAGCGAGTGCGACGCGCTGTTGCTGTCCTCCGGATAGCCCCTGCGTGCCCCGTTTGCCCGCATCGGCCAAGCCGACGAGGGCGAGCAATTCGGCGACCCGCTCGGCCCGCTCGATCTTCGTCCAGTGGCGCAATCCGAAGGCGACATTCTCCGCCACGGTTAGGTGCGGAAAGAGGGCGTAATCCTGAAAAACCACTCCAACACCCCGCTGTTCAGGGGCGACTATGTGGTCAGGACCCGCGACTTGAACGCCATTTAGACGAATTTGACCGGCGCTCGGGGCAACGAACCCTGCGATCGCCCGCAAGACTGTCGTTTTCCCACATCCGGATGGACCGAGCACGCAGCCGATCTCCCCGCGCTCGAGGTTCAGCGACATCGCCCGCACCACCGGGTCAGTTGTCCCAGGGAAATGCACCGTGAGTTGATCGATCTCAAGAAGTGGCATGAATGCGAATGACTATAATTTAGATTCACGAAATTCTAGCGCGCTTGTTTTGACTGCCACCCGTTCCTTGCATCTCGTTGCGACTGCTGCTGCGTTGTTGGTAATCGCGCCTGTGGTGGCAGTTCTGTTTCAGTCGGCGCTCGGCGAGGGGCAGGGCACGATCGCCCATCTGGTACAAACGGTCCTGCCGCGCTTTGTTCTTGCATCGATCGAGTTGTCGGTCGCCGTGCTCACGCTGACCCTCCTGATGGGCGTGGGCTGTGCCTGGTTAGTGGCGGCTTTTGAGTTCCCGCTGCGTCGGTGGCTGATACCCGCCCTGGTGCTACCACTGGCCGTACCGGCTTTTGTAATGGCTTATGCCTACACCGATGCGCTGGATTCATCAGGTAGCGTTCGTCGAGGGATGGCGCAATTGACCGGTGGGTTAATCGGCGGTCCAGGCCGTTGGTTCGAGATTAGATCGATGGCAGGCGCTGCGACGATGCTAAGCCTCGCGCTGTATCCCTATGTCTTTTTGCTCGCCCGCGTGGCCTTTGCGGAGCGTAGTCAAGCGCTCTCGGACGCGGCCCGTAGTCTTGGAATTTCTGGACTGATGTTGTGGTGGAAAGTAACGATCCCAGCAGCTCGTCCAGCAATTGTGGCGGGCGCTGCGCTGGTTTTGATGGAGACGCTGGCCGACTTTGGCGCCGTGTCGTACTTTGCTGTGGATACATTGTCCGCGGGCATCTATCGGGCCTGGCAAGGCATGGGGGACTCGGTCGCCGCTGCACGTCTCGCCGCCATCTTGTTGGTCGGTCTGGGTGCTGTGGCCTGGGTCGAGCGGCGCTTTCGCAGCCAGCTCGAGTCCCCACCCCGAGTCGGACGAGCGGCCGCCAGACGCACCCTTCGCGGCGCCAGCGCTTTGGGGGCGGTGGTTGCGTGTGCTACCCCGGTGGTGCTCGGTTTCCTTGCGCCAGTGCTTCTGCTGATCCAGGCTGCCGGATTTGCGGATGGGGGTTTTGACGAGCGTATTTGGTCCTGGACGTTAAATTCGGCCGTGTTGGGTGCCAGCGGCTCAGTTGTTACCGTTGCGGGGGCCTTGTTGGCCGCATATGCCGTCCGGTTTGCGCCGGGGGCCTGGACGGTGTGGGCCGCCCGGGTAGCCTGTGGCGGTTATGCCCTGCCGGGCGTTGTGATCGCGGTCGGGATGTTAGCAATCCTGCAATTAGCGGATTTTGTTGGTGTGCATTGGTTACGCGGTGGCCTTTGGGTTCTGGTTTGGGCCTATAGCGTCCGCTTTTTCTCAGTCGCCTTTCAGTCCTTACAGGCTGGGCTCAAAAGGATCAGTCCCGCGATGGATTCAAGCGCGCGCTCCTTGGGGGAAGCTCCGGGGGGCGTCTTGCGCCGGGTTCATTGGCCCCTTTTAAAGCCATCTTTGGGCGTTGCAGCGTTATTGGTGTTTGTCGATGGCTTAAAGGAGTTGCCGGCTACGCTCGTCTTGCGTCCTTTTGACTTCGATACCCTGGCGGTGGTGGCTTATCAGTTTGCGTCAGACGAGCGCCTCACGATGGCGGCCGCACCGTCGTTGGTGATTGTCGCGCTTGCGTTGATCCCAACCGGTTGGCTTGCATGGCGTGTTAACATTGAAAGCTCGGCAGGCGCGTAGCTCAGTTGGTTAGAGCACCACCTTGACATGGTGGGGGTCGTTGGTTCGAATCCAATCGCGCCTACCAGATTTCCAATGCGAAGTCTGGAACCCTTCCCTACGAGGGAAGCCCTGAGAGCCGCACCACGCTGGCTTCAGGCGAAAACTCAGTGGTCGTCGAATGGCCGCTCGATGCTGCAAAAAAATAAATAGGGAAATCGGCATCGGCTTAATCCGAGAGGGCCGCGACTTCGAAATTGTGCAAGCGTGTCTCGATTAGATGACCTCCCTGGCGCAATTCAAGGTCAGTAAGATCGCGGCAAAGAACTTCAACCTGCTATCTGCTTGGTTTATCCATTCCTGGGCTACCCGATCATGCAACGGGAAGTTATCTAAAGTTATTATTAGCTCTCTCACTTCGAGAGCCAGAAAGGGCAAGAAATTGAAAAGACCGAATGTGTTGATTTTGAGCATCAAAAACACAGCTTCCGCTAGTTTTTTGGCGATGCTCTTCTATTGCTCAGCGGCATTCGGACAAGGAAAGTTACTTGATCTTTACGTTTGCAAGGATGAGGCATCGGCAGACGCCTGCAAAAAGGGCTGCAAAATCAAGAAGAATGTAAAGAGAAGTTATAAGGCAAACAAGGAGGAGCGGTCTGTTGTTGAAGTGAATTATAGTGACAAGGCCAATACTTCGACCAGATTGCAGAGTAATTGCATGGTTTTTGATGAGAGGAACTGGGACTGCTCTTACGATTCAAGCGGAAATTACAATCCCAAGAAAAAATTTAAGATGGCAAATGGCGTCGTCACAAAGAACGAGTTAGTCAAAGACACAAGCACCAGTGGCGATGTGTACTTAAATACATCGTATTGTGCAAAAACGAATTAACGCGGAGGCGCCAATAAATGCTCGCTCCACCAGAATTGCAAGCCCATTGAAAGCGTATTTCGATGAATCTCGGAACCATTGAGTCGATCGTTCAACGAAAACTCAGTATTTCGTCAACCCTCGCCACTTTTCTGCGGTCTCAGATCGTAGTACCCGCGCCGCTCATCGCGTATGAGTGCTTCGACACGGTCAGCGACAACCCCAACTCTCAATAGCGTTTGAGACGCTAGGGCAAGGCTTCCCTCGAACACATCGGGCACGACCGATTGCGCTCCTGCAGCCAGGAGCGTGTCGTAGTCCCGATCATCCTCGGTTCGGACGATGACTGGGACGTGGCCCGCATGGTCTTTGACCAGACCGATGATCTTGGTCGCGGCGGCCGTGTCGTTGTAGCTCACGACGACCGCAGAGGCTCGGTTCAAGCCAGCAGCGACCAGGCATGCGAGGTCTGTTGAATCGCCGAGTTCCACCCGGTAGCCAGCAATTCGGTCCTTGGCAACCTCGTCATCATTGATATCAAGCGCCACGAAACTGATGCGCTCCTTTTCAAAAAGTGCCGCGAGATTTTTGCCGCATCGACCAAAACCGCAAATAATCACGTGGCGGGCTTCCTTCATCGCGTGTTTCGACAGTTCGGTGATCTCGACCGAGCGTTCGAGCCAAGCCGAGCGCGAGAGCCGATACACGAGCGCCTCAGATCGCATGATCAGGAAAGGCGTGGCGATCATGGAAAGTACCATTCCAGCGAGAATCGGACTTACCCATGCAGTTTGAATCAGCGCGCGATCAGCGCCGATGGTGAGGAGAACGAACCCGAATTCACCTGCCTGTGCCAGATAAATGCCGGTTCGAATCGATACCCCCCCACGCGCCCCGAACACTCGGGCGATGACAGCGATGAGCACCCCCTTGGCGAGAACTGGAACGATGGCAAGCATAAGCACGATGTGCCAGTTTTTGCCCAGTACGATCCAATCGAGCTTCATCCCGATTGTGATGAAAAAAAGCCCCAGCAGAATGTCGTGGAATGGCTTGATGTCTTCTTCGACCCGGTGTTTGAAGTCGGTCTCAGCGATGAGCATCCCGACGAGAAACGCGCCCATTGCGAGAGAAAGTCCGGCGTGTTCTGACACCCACGAAAATCCAAGAACCAGCAAGAGCACGTTCAGGAGAAAAAGCTCGTCGCTCTTTCGGCGGTCAACGATTTTGAGCCATCGACCAATTACCTTGTGCCCGCCCCAAAGCAGCAAAAACACAAGGGCAATGCCCTTGGCAAGGGCGATCGCCAGCATCTGCAAGAGATTGCCGTCGTTGATATCGCTCAGTGAGGGGATCAGAACAAGAAGCGGGACAACCGCGATATCCTGAAACAAGAGGATCCCGATCACGAGTCGGCCGTGCCTCGATTCGAGTTCCGCCCGGTCGGCCATCATCTTGACAACGATCGCGGTGCTCGACATGGTCAATGCCGCCCCGAGTACCAGACTGGCCTGCCAGGTGATGTCCCAACTCGCGCCTACCAATGTGGCGACGTACATCAATACAAAATTGCCCAGCACCGCGCCCAGAATGGTGATGAGAACCTGCGATGTTCCAAGGCCAAAGACCTCTTTGCGCATGTTCAGCAATTTGGGCAAGTTGAATTCAAGCCCAATTACGAACATCAGAAACACCACGCCAAACTCTGCCAGATACGACAGAGAGGCCGCTTGATTGGCGACTGAAAATGCAAAGGGACTGATCACAATCCCAGCCGTGAGATAGCCCAGCACCGCCGGCAAGTGCAAAAGCCGAAAGGCGACAACCGTGCAGACGGCCGCGGCCAGAAATATCAAGGCGATTTCGAGCGAACTCATGAGAAAGCCACTGTGAAAGCTAGACGCCCCTGAGGGCCTGGGGCAATGCCAATCAAATTAATCAGCAACTCGCTGCAACTGGGTCGATTGGTATCAAAACCCAGTCTGCAAAACCCCGCTCTCGAGGTGAGCGGGATTACTGCTACAACGCGGGTTTTTTGAGCAATTGCTTCACTTCATCCGGCGCCATCGGTTGAATTAACTCGTTGTTGCGCCACTTGCCGGACTGCGCGACTAAACCGTCGGCATCGTAAGCGATTCCAAGCCCAGTGCGCTCGCCTTCGGTGAATTCTCCAACGTACTTCCTGCCCATCGGGTGGCGCCAGACTCCAAAGCCGTCCCGCTTGTCTTGACTGTGAGAGCCTGTATAGGTTGCTCCGTTGGGATAGGTGTAAACGCCCTGGCCATTTCGCTTATCGCCTCGGAAGTCGCCCGAGTAGGTCGCGCCCCCCGGGATTGCGAGCGTCCCAGAACCCTCGCGAAGCCCAGACTTGAATTCCCCCACGTAGGTTGTGCCGTTCGGATGAACGTAAGTGCCTTTGCCGTGCATGGCCCCGTTCGAGATCTCGCCCACGTATCGAGCGCCTTTAGGAAACACAATGGTTCCGAAACCGTTGGGTCGGTTATCTCGAAATTCACCGGAAAAAACTTCGGTTCCGATCCTTCGAACCCCAAAGCATTGCTTCCATTCCGCGCCTTCTTGATGGGGGCAGGGCGGCAGGTCGGTCGCTTGGGCTTGAACAACCTGAGTGTGCAAGCTCATTGCTAGGCTGACCGAAGCGGCCCGCACGCAGGCCTGCAATGTCTTGCGAGAAAACATAATTCCAACTCCGAGTTGAGTACGTAATTTGCCCGCCGAAGCGGACTCTGGTTGAGCGAGCTAATGAAGATTAGCTTCTTTTTCGTATCGCTAGTTCGACGAGGCGCGAACCCCTGCCCAGGATTCGGGAGGGTCCAAACGTCCGGAGAACCTTTTGTCGACTCATGCGCGAGGTCTCTGACTGGTGCGATGTGAATTCGGGTTCATCCGAGGGGCGAGCGCTTGGCTCTCTTGAAATTTGTCTTGGCATAGTCGCCCCCCCTCCCTTGATGTTGAGATTCAACCTCGGAGTCGAGCAGGGTGTTTGGCCCTTACTGATCGAGCGAATGTCATCGGATCGATTTCTTGAAAGACATGGTCGCGGTTAATCCCGCATTCTAGAGATCGCCCGATTTTCGTCTGTGACTTGCTTCAACATGAGCCCAGCCAGCGCCTGAACACGAACCGCAAGTGTCTTTTCGCGACTCCTAAGTCGGGTTTAAGGGCAAGACCGCACGCTGCCGAAACCGAGCAAGCTTGTGAGTGGCGTCGCGAAAGCCAAAGGCGTGGTGTCGGGGTGGCCGTCGACTAGGTCATGCGGCCGACCCATGGTAAAATGGCGTATTCATTGGGTTTGCGGGGCGTTCGAAAGATTGTCTCGCAGCTCGGGGCCCGTGATTCGAACCAGGGGCGCCAGGCGGCTGGGGCCCTCCCAAATTGCGCTACCCGGCCCAATAGATTCACCGTTGCATTCCCGTAGCCATATTCGATCGTCAACTAAGATCGTCAAAACTCCGCTGGGGTTGACTCATTCATGATCCTTACTCTGCCTGACGGGTCGACCCGTTCCTTTGCCGCTCCTGTAACTCTGGCCGAGCTTGCTCAATCAATCGGGCCTGGCCTGGCCAAGGCGGCATTGGCCGGAAAGATCAATGAACAGCTGGTCGATCTGTCTACTCGTATCGAGCACGACGCGCGCGTCTCGATCGTGACCGATCGTGATGCGGAGGGTGTCGACGTTATTCGGCATTCCACCGCGCATCTTCTGGCCTATGCGGTCAAGTCGCTATTTCCCGACGCGCAGGTGACGATTGGCCCGGTAATCGACAATGGTTTTTATTACGATTTTTCGTACAAGCGGCCGTTCACTCCCGAAGATCTTCTAGCGATCGAAGCCCGCATGGCGGAGCTTGCGCGCAAGGACGAACCCGTCGTACGCGAGGAGTGGGACCGTGACACTGCGGTTGGGTTCTTCAAATCGATTGGCGAGCACTACAAGGCCGAGATCATTGCGTCGATTCCAGCCGGTGAGCCGATTGGTCTTTACCGAGAGGGGGACTTCATCGATCTGTGCCGTGGCCCGCATGTGCCGTCAACGGGCAAGCTCAAGGTCTTCAAGCTCATGCGTCTGGCGGG
>RFVZ01000280.1 GCA_009922405.1 Betaproteobacteria bacterium | reverse complement strand
ACCCTTCGAGTCCCCTTAGGAATCGTCTGCGCGATCACCCCTTTTAATGCGCCACTCAACACGGTTGCGCACAAAGTCGGGCCGGCGCTCGCCGCTGGCAATGCGGTTATTCTCAAGCCCTCATCCCATACCCCCACGGCCGCCAACCTGATGGCGCAGGCACTGCTCGACGCTGGTTTGCCTTCGGGACTGATCACCGTTCTGCATGGCGGGGCGGAGGTGTCGCAATGGTTACTCGACGAACCCACGATCCGCTTTTATGCCTTCACCGGGAGCACCGAGGTCGGCCTCGCAATTCAACAGCGCGCCGGCTTGCGGCGCACGCAAATGGAACTCGGGAGTATTGCGTTTACCGTCCTTGCGCAGGACGCAGACCTCGATCGGGCCCTACCAAAAATCATCAACGCAGGCTACCGAAAAGCCGGCCAAGTCTGCACCTCGATTCAGATTTTGCTGGTCCACCGTTCGATCCAATCGGTGGTTGAATCCCGCCTAGCGGCACTGGTCCGCGCACTTCCCTACGGTGACCCATTTAATCCCGAGACGGTGGTTGGCCCCGTCATCAGCGAATCCGAAGCCGAACGCATTGAGCGCTGGATCGACGAGGCGATTGACGCGGGTGCTACCCGCCTCGCCGGCGGAAACCGCCAGGGTTCGGTCGTCTGCCCGACGCTACTCACGGGCGTCAATCGCAGCCTTTCAATCAGTTGCCAGGAGGTCTTCGGCCCGGTCATCTCGATCGAGTCCTTCGACCAGACCTCAGAGGCGATCGAACGCATCAATGCCACCCCTTTCGGACTTGCCACCGGATGGTTCACCAACCGCCTCGACGATGCTCTCGCAGCTGCCCGCGAACTCGAAGTCGGCGGCATTCACATTAATGAAACCTCGAGCTCCCGCGTTGACCTGATGCCATACGGCGGCTCGAAAGCCAGTGGGTTCGGCCGTGAGGGACCGCACCATGCCATTCGCGAGATGAGTGAGGAGCGCCTCGTCACCCTGCTCCCATGACCCCATGACCCCATGACCCCATGATTCTCTAGGACTATCGTATGCCGATGATGAAAGGTGGCGAACTGATCGCTCAGACCCTGGTTCAGGAACAAATCCCCTACGTGTTTGGCATTTGTGGACACGGGAACGTTGGCATTCTCGATGCGCTGCACGATGTTCGCGACCAGATCAAACTTATTTCACCGCGTCACGAACAGTGCGCGGGTCACATGGCCGATGCCTACTTCCGCGTACGCCACCGTCCAGTCGCGACGCTGACCTCGACAGGCCCCGGCAGCGCCAATCTTGTGATGTCACTTGCGACGGCGCTGTCGGACTCTTCTGCCTTCATGGCGATCACGGCAAACGTACCCACCTCGCAACACAACCGGGCGCCGTTCCAGGAACTTTATAAACACAATCAGGCCGATTTCGCCCAAGTGCTTCGCCCCGTCGTGAAGCGCGCGTTTCAACCAACTCGCGTCGATATGCTCCCACTGGCGCTGCGCCAGGGTCTCGACACGATGGTCACTGGGCGTCCGGGGCCCGTCAACCTGGATATCCCCTACAACGTGTTTCAGGAATCAGATGATGTGGAGCTACCAGCACGCTCACATCTCGACCGACCGCATCGCCCGGGGGCAAGCACTGAAGATGTCCATGCCGCGCTTCAGCTGCTTGCACAGGCCAATCGCCCCGTGGTCTTTATCGGCCACGGCGCAACGCTCGCCGAGGCAGGCCCCGAAATCGTCGCATTTGCCCATCGGCTTGGGATCCCCGTCATCACTTCGCCCAACGGGATGGGGTGTATCCCGGGTGATGACCCGCTGGCGCTGGGTTTCATCGGCCGCAACGGGGCATACCCCGCCAATCAAGCGGGCCGCTTCGCTGATCTCGTGCTGACCATTGGCACACGCTTCGATGACCGTTCCGCATCCAGCTGGCAACCCGGTTATTCCTGGAATTTCCCAAGCACGCGCCTGATTCACGTCGATATTGACCCACAAGAACTGGGGCGCAACTACCCGCCGACCCTGGGCATCATTGCGGACGCCAAGACCTTCATGGGGCAGCTATTGCAAGGGCTGGATCACGCCGAGTCAGCAATCAATCGGGCAAGGTTTGGCCCCTGGCGCAGCACCGTGGAGGGCTGGCAGGCGGAGTGGGAATCCTTCGTTCGACCGCATTTCACGGATTCGACCAGCCCGCTTCGACCAGAATTTGTGGTCGGCCAACTTCAGCGCATGCTGCCCGACGATGTCATTCTGGCGCTTGACTCTGGCGTCCACCACAATTGGTTCATGCAGTTTTGGAAAGCCCGTCGGCCGCAGAGCATGCTTAACAGCTGGGGGTACTCGTCGATGGGCTTTGGAGTCTGCGGCGCGCTCGGTGCTCAGCTTGCCGCACCCGACCGACCCGTTGTCGCAGTCGTCGGCGACGGTGGATTCACAATGGCCCCCTACGTGCTTTGTACTGCCGTCGAGTACAACCTCCCGGTCGTCTGGGTGATCTGGAACAACTTCGCATGGGGTGCCATTCGAGACCTCCAGTACGGTCTCTTCGATGGACGCGAAATTGGTACCGCGTTCTATCACGGACAGACCGGTGAGTCCTATAACCCTGATTTTGCGGCCTGGGCTCGTGCCTGTGGGGCCGATGGGACCACCGTCACCCGCCCCCAGGATCTACCCGCCGCAATCGAACTCGCACTCAAGAACCGCCGGCCTTGCGTAATTGACGTGCACGTCGATGCGAACGTGCGGCCCCCGTCAACAGGCACCTGGCAACTGCCACCGATCCCGTTCAAGGAGCCGATTTTTGGCCGGCCCCATGTTCAACCCCCGACCGCGTCTTAAAAAAAGGATTGATCCCAAATGTCTAAACCCCTCGCCATCGTCTTCGGCGGATCTCGTGGAATCGGTGCGGCCTGTGTTCAGGCCTTGACCGATGACGGATTTTCGGTGGCTTTTACCTACGTCAGCAGCGCCGACGCTGCGCATGCGTTGGCAGCTTCCTTAGCCCCAAATGTTGCCCGCGCTTATCAAGCGGATGTGGGTGACCCGGAATC
>RFVZ01000279.1 GCA_009922405.1 Betaproteobacteria bacterium | reverse complement strand
TCATGACAATCCGTTGGCTGAGGCCGCTATTGTGACGCTGGTCTCGACTCCCCGCTACAATCGCGCTGCACCAAGGCCGGCGCCAAGGTCAGTTGCAGGGCCCCCGTAGCTCAGTGGATAGAGCATCTCCCTCCTAAGGAGAGGGTCACACGTTCGATTCGTGTCGGGGGCGCCAGATTGATGCGGTCAAGCCACTCCCTGGCGCAATTGCTTCAGGTGATCACCTCGATCCGAAATGATCCTGAAAACCGTTCACCCGGTTCAAGACTCACTGCGCCTTGGACGATCACGGGTTCAATGCAGACAAAGCGTTGCCAGTCCGCATCGGGCAAGTCTTTCATGGCGTGGGCGCCAGCAATGCCAGGGTTCCAGACCATCCACTGATTGAATCCGCTCATCGAAAGCCGGAATCGGGCAGCACCTGCGTGCAGTTCGACCGGCGATGCGGTATCAAACAAGCGTTCGTAGAGCTGTCCATCCCAGTGGATGTCCCCGTCGGGTTGGCGGGTGATTTCGGGGTGAAAACGGTCGCGAATGGGAACATCGCCCAGGCCTTCGAGGCGACTCCGAAGGAGGTCACTGACCGAGAAATAGGGATGTAGTCCGCCGGTCCAGGAAAATGCGTTGGCCCCTGTGTTGGTGACATTTAGAACGAGTTCCAGCTGACGCCCGGACGCGCGCATTTCGAGAACCAATTCGGCCGAATGCGGCCAGTCGGGAGGGGCCAAGTCGCACGGGGTCAGTTCGGGAAGGGCCGATTCAGAGTTCGAATCTACCGGGTTGTTATCGACGCTTGAACCAAGCTTCAAAATGTAATGTCCAGCTTGATCAAGGGCACGCCATTTGGCGGTTCGGACGAAGCCGTGTTTTGGTAGCGGCCCTTCGTCGTTGAATTGCGGGAAGAGCACCGGGACGCCGCCCCGAACTGGCGATCCAACGCCAGCGGATTGAGGGCTCAGATAGAAGACCGGGATCGAGCTCGCGCCAGGCCTGTCTTCTGTGAAGGAAGCTTGCAATAGCTGGGCCCCAAAGGGTTGGTGCTCGAGGGTCCAATTCGATGGGTTATTTGGCATGGTTTAACTCGTTCCAAGCGATCACGATTGCGAAAAAACGCGCTAGCTGCTCTTGGCGTTCCGGGCGGCCAAGGTGTTCAAGTCATCGATAAAGCCGCTGATTCGCCGGTCAAGCGCTGCCCGTTGAGAAGGTGTCGCACTCGCAAGCAACCGGGCCGCAATGACGTCATTTGCAAGGGCCAAACGGTTTGCCTCTTCGGCACGTGTCGCGCTGGGTCGCCAAATCTTTTCCAGCATCTCGGTAAACGCGGCCTCCGCTACCTCACGGTTGCCCGATGGGCTGGTGAGCATTTCAAGTCCGGCGATGATTCGTTGCTGACGGGCCATTCGTTCTGCTTCGACCAATGCATCAAAGACCGCGATCTCCTGAATATGGGTCCGGATGAGTTCGCGCTGGGTGGCAGTGACCTCACCAAAGAGCCAGTCGGTCCGTTCAACCCACCGCTCTTCGCGTCGGGCAGCGCGCACCTTCGGTGATGCAGGATGGATGTCGCGGCGCCATCGCTCGTTACCCTCTTCGAACCGCACGCGCATCTTATTGACTTGAGCGGGCTTGAGGGTAACCGCGATCGTGATCAGATCTGGGGTGATTCGCTGCGCGAGTGGGAACCACCACTGAGTGATGGTCTCTCGCCATCGGGTGACATCGGCCGGGGTCGTGGGCGGGCCCTCCCGAAGTTGTCGGCGCACGCCCTGAAGCCACTGGGCAGTCGGTCGCATTTGTTCGCGACGGGCCCATTCAAGCCACTGGTTGATCTGCTCACGGCTTAGATTTGCTTGCGTCTCATCCAGATCCCAGGTTTTTTTAGCTTCCCATTGCAGCCAGTAGGGAAGGGCGTCGAATGCAATCCGAGGGGCAGAGCACGCACTGAGGCCAACCAGCATCGCAACCGTAACGAAGCGGCGAAGTCCCTTAAACAGGTTCGTGATCGTCACGGGGTCCCTCGGTCGCCGGCGCCGTCGCCGCCGCTGTCGGTGCCACTGTCGGTGCCACTGTCGGTGCTGCTGTTGGCGCCGCTTCCAACGATTCGATCCCTGCGAAGCGACGTCACGATGTCAAAGCGGATGCCGTTGCCGGACCGCTCAGAGCGTCGCTCGATTTCCTGCCAACTCAGGGGGTCAAGCGCTGCAAAAGTGGTGTCACCTTCCGGCGTAATGTCAATCTCTGTTACGACTGCGCGCTCACAGTCAGCCAGCGCAGCCGCATACACCTGTCCACCGCCGATTACAAAAATCTCGTCCTGATCTGCGCAACGTTCGATGGCTTGCACGACGCTGTCGACCCGCTCCGCGCCCGGTGGGTCGAAGTGTTGATCGTGCCAGGGCATTGCGTTATCTCGCCCAATCACACCATTGGCCGCCCGGGCGACGACCAGTGTGAGTCGGGGCTTCAGATTGCAACCTCAGCGCGGATGTGAGGGTGAGCCTGATAGCCCTCGAGCTCGAAGTCCTCGATCTGATACTGCTCAATGGAATCGGGATGACGCTTGAGAACCAGTCTTGGCAACGGGTGGGGTTCTCGGGTGAGCTGTAACCTAGCCTGGTCCAGGTGGTTCAGATACAGATGCACATCACCGCCGGTCCAGACAAAATCACCCACCTCCAACCCGCATTGCTGCGCCAGGATATGCTGCAGAAGTGCATAACTCGCGATGTTGAATGG
Source organism: Betaproteobacteria bacterium (assembly GCA_009922405.1). Taxonomy (GTDB): domain Bacteria; phylum Pseudomonadota; class Gammaproteobacteria; order Burkholderiales; family Burkholderiaceae_E; genus RFPW01. Next base: position 326 of record RFVZ01000279.1, on the reverse strand, counting down.
GACACCCAAAAAGACGTCGCACGAGCGCTGGTAAAGCTGCAGATGAAGTCGGCCGTCGATGACCGCAGTCTGAAACAGGCAATGGCAGGGCGCGAGTTTCATCTGCGGTAATTCGCCAACGTTCCAGGCACTCACAATTTGACGGCGTGAGTTCGGGTCGCGGCGAATCAGCTCGATCAGCTGCGTGATCTGATCAACGGTTTGCCCGTCCGCACCCGACCATGCCCGCCATTGCTTACCGTAGATTGGCCCAAGTTCACCGTCTGCGTCGGCCCATTCATCCCAGATCGAGACGCCATGGGCTTGGAGCGACCGGACATTTGTCT
>RFVZ01000278.1 GCA_009922405.1 Betaproteobacteria bacterium | reverse complement strand
AAACCCTCGGTCGCAGATTCGATGACCTCGCCAACCCCGAAGGCCCGCATGACCTCGCCGGGTTGCACGGGCGGCATGTAGCTGCGTTTCGGCGTAATCCATCCACGCATGCCGGGGTCGACCGACAACCAGTGCATCTTGAGAAGAACCTGACCAACTGCCGGGGAACCCGGTACATCGTGGGTCAAACGCCAGGTGTCAGGGCCAACGGGGCCACGGGGATAGGCATTGAGGCGAACCTGGATCGCAGCGCTGAGTTCGGACATCGGTTAGCTCTCGGTTGGCTTGCCCCCGGGTTCCACGCCCGGGTATTGGCACGTTGACTGCCATTATATGCACCGGAGTGTATTCGGTTTCAGATCAGCTGGCTAAGGAGCCGCTTTGGACCGCGCCAACTGTTGCCACAAGAACGCAAACTCGAGAGTCTGCATGTCGGCCCGTTGGGCGTTATTAGCCGCCCCGCCATGACCACCCTCGATGTTTTCGTAATAAACCACCTCATGACCCTGCTGGATCATTCGGGCAGCCATTTTGCGGGCGTGTCCGGGATGCACCCGATCGTCCCGGGTACTCGTCGTAAACAGTACGGGGGGCTGGCGGCGATCTCGTTGGACATTTTGATAAGGACTAAATTTCGAAATGAATGCCCAGTCCTCAGGCTTTTCCGGGTCGCCATATTCAGCCATCCAGCTGGCCCCTGCCAATAGCTTGTGATAGCGCTTCATGTCCAGCAGAGGAACCTGGCAAACGACTGCGCCAAACAAATCGGGGCGTTGCACCATGACCGCGCCGACCAGAAGCCCGCCATTGCTACCGCCTGCAATCCCCAACTGCTGAGGGCTGGTTATTCTTCGAGCCACGAGATCTTCTGCAACGGCGATAAAGTCGTCATAGCTGGTCTGTTTTTTTGACTTGATTGCGGCCTGATGCCAGGACGGGCCGTACTCGCCGCCACCACGAATATTTGCGATGACCAACACCCCGCCGCGACCAACCCACGCATTGCCATAGGCGGCCGAGTACCAGGGTTGCAGGCTTTGGCGAAACCCACCATAACCGTACAGAAGCGTCGGGTTCGCGCCGTTAGCGACCCCGCCCTTTGGCCAAACCACAAAGTAAGGCACCTTCGTACCGTCTTTCGAAATCGCAAAGTGCTGCTCCGCACGCATCCCGTTCGCATCAAAAAACGCCGGCCGTGCCTTCAACAACTGACGCTGATTCGACCCTGTCTGCGCCAGAAACAATGAGTCAGGCGTCAGAAAATCTGCGTAGCTCAGCAAGTACTGCTCGGCCAATGGATCGTTCTCAATCAAACTGTCATGCAAGGAATTGACACTGAGGGCGCCCGGGAAAGGGGCATCCACTGGGTGTCGAATCCAGGTGCCATCTGAAGTCAGTTGCAGTTCTTCAAGGCGGCCGGAAACATGGTCCAAGACGCTGATCAACACCCGGCTCCGGGTGGTCGTGTAGCCTCGCAGCGAACGCGACGGACTTGGCGTAAAGAGCGCTGAAAACTGAAGCCGAGTCAGATCCAACGCCTGAGCAGCATTCGCCGAACGGAGTCCTGCATTCGCCACAATTAAAGAACCCGCTGGCCAGGTGTGTTCCCCCTGAACCCAGTCACTGCGAAGCGTGAGCAAGACCTTTCCGTACCAAAAGCTTAACTGCGCATCGGCGGGTTTGACGACGGGTAGCAATTTGCCGCGTTTGCCCCGCTCGGCACCCAAGGCACCTTCACTACCCGTTAATAGCGACACCTCTGTTGTCCAAAAATCAGGCGAGCGGCCAACGAGGGTTTGCCCAAAACCCGGCGTTCGATCGACCGAGACCCAGGCAGAAACGTCGCTTGGGAGGCCCTCAAAGACGGTTCGGGCAGCGCTCAAGGCTTGTCCCCGATGCCAACGCTTGATGACTCTGGGATAACCGGAGCTTGTCATCGAACCCGGACCAAAGTCGGTGCCGACGTAAACGTTATCCCGATCGATCCATTCAATGCTCGATTTGGCCTCGGGCAGGTTGAACCCATCGCCTACGAATGCCTTACTGGCCAGATCGAACTCGCGGGTGACTTTGGCATCGGCCCCACCACGGGACAGCTTGATGAGGCATCGGTCCTCGGGGCCACCCAGACAGGTCGAGCCACCCCAGACCCAATTCTCCTGCTCCTGCTTGGCCAGCGCATCAAGGTCCAGCAGGACCTCCCATGCGGGCTGAGGCTTTGCAAACTCAACCATCGAGGTGCGCCGCCAAATGCCGCGAGGCCGTGAACCATCCTGCCAAAAGTTGTACAGAAACGCCCCGCGACGAACCACCTGTGGGATCCGGTCCTGAGAGTCCAAAATTTCGCGTAAGCGGTTTCGAGTTGACGCGAAATCGGGCCAAGCCTCAAGGCGATCGCGGGCAATCGCATTGCGATCCCGGACCCAGCCGAGTGAACGCTCGGCGCCGACATCTTCGAGCCAAAGATAGGGATCGTCTTGAGCCTGAATCGCTTCTAGAGCGTAGGCAGTTCCAGTTCCCATCATGGCGAAACAGACCGAAAGAAAAAGGCGCAACATGAGTTCAACCGCTTGTATTCAAGTTTTATTCAACCATTCAATCGAACGGGCGTCAGCTCGACTGACGCGTCTAACGCCGAATCGACGCCGGACTGCCCCCCGCTCACCCAGACGGTCCCGTCCTGAACAGTCACCTGCCATTGCATGGCCCGCTGCGCAAGCGCGGCCAGCGCCTGACTCTGCTCCGATTCGATCTGCCAGACCTCGAGATTGCCCAGTCGCGTCAGCTTATTGCGGATACCCGCCCACCAGATCGCAGCCGCACTCCCGTAGACGTAGAGCGACACACGCTCCGCGCGGCCGCAGGCCTTAGCCAATCGGCGTTCATCGGGCTGACCGACTTCGATCCACTGCACCAGTTGCCCCGACAAATCGTGCTGCCAAATATCCGGTTCGTCGGTATCGGAGAGTCCCCGTGCAAATTGCAGCGCGCCCAAATCTGTATCGGCAGGAACCTGGAGCGCAAACGCCAGTAGGCGAATCAGGCTCAAGACGATCCCTACCTGTGGCTCGAAGATGTCGGCGCCGAGCGTTCACT
>RFVZ01000277.1 GCA_009922405.1 Betaproteobacteria bacterium | reverse complement strand
CAAATGCTGGACAGCATCTCGTACTGTAGCCGCGGCAATCCGGATCTCGACGGAGAGGCCTTTCGACAAATCATATCGGTGGCGCGGCGCAATAACGCTATTCATGGCATTACCGGGCTTCTCGTGTACGGCGGTGGCCTCTATTTCCAATGGCTCGAGGGCCCCCCAAAAGCGCTACAGAATCTGATGGCCAAGATCTGCAAGGATCCTCGTCATGACAGTCTGGTGATTCTGGGCCGCAACTTCGATGAACCGGAACGCGTATTCCCTCAATGGAACATGGAGCCTGTCGGCCCTGAAGAAATCCATGAGGTACTGGTCGACGCGATTGGTAGTATCAAAACTGAGACCAATGGGGCATTACTTGAGCTGTTGTTAGATCACGTCCGTGGTTTGGTCTAAGGGTTGTACGCAGCTCAGGAGTTAACGCATTCGGCAACATTCTCGACTCAGGTGCCAGGTCGGCAGCGTACCCATACCCGACCATCGGTCTCTTGGGTTTCGTAGCAGCGCACTGCCTCGGTGACCGGTTCGCAAAGCGGTTTGCCGGTTGCCAGCTCAAAACGTCCCTGGTGCAGCGGGCACTCGACCCACCCGTCCTCTACCCATCCGGATGACAGCTGTGCAGCGCCGTGCGTACACTGATCATGCAGGCCAAAGAGCGGCCCTTGAATAGATTGCGCCTGGACCTCTACTGACTATTCGTAAGTACTGGTCTTTTCGTGTGCCTCGATGGCTAGCCGATGTGCGACCCGCAGCACGTCCCGATCGAATTTGAGCAGAGGGCGGGAGCAACATTTGCGCATGAGAGTTTGGGCCTCACTTCGTGCAGCCCAAACTTACTAGAGGATATCTACCATGGCGCAATCTCCGAACCTACCCCAGGGCTCGAACCAAACTCCTGCCCAAGCCCCTTCACGCGGCGGTTCTCAAACTCCTGCCCAAGCCCCGTCAAAGACGGCAACCCAAACGCCCGCCCAATCTCCTTCACAGGGCGCCGGCCACAACTCCTCCCAAGCGCCATCAAAAAGCGCTTCCCAGGCTCCTTCGAAGTGATTCAAATGTCGGCGTAGCGCGCCGTCAGTGTGGTTGTGAGGCGCCGGGGTAACCCGGCGCTTCATTCGCAAGTCCGGGTTACCTCGAAATGAACTCGTTGGCGTCCGAGTGGACCGGATACCGAGTGAATCGAGCCGCTAGAGTCATTACGCCCTTGTCCGTAGATACCCTGAGTCAGCGCCAATTCAGGTTTCAGGCGGGTTGCCCCGATTTAGAATTTGGGGGCCGTTACTAACCAAGGACTGATGCTATGGCTCAACTCGACCGCCGGAAATTGCTTGCGGGCGCCTCGTCCCTGTTTGCGCTTGGCGCCATTCCTTCTTCGGTTTCAGGGGCGTTGGATCCGGCCGAGAAGTTTGATCTTCTCGTGCGTAATGCCAATGTGTTGGACCCTAGTCAGGGACTTTCGGGTAAGCGCGACATCGGTATCCGTTTCGGCCAAATCCGAGCTGTTGAAAACGTCATCGACCCGGGCCGAGCCGCACGGGTATTTGACGCGGCTGGCAAGTTGGTTACGCCTGGGCTAATCGACCTGCACTGTCATACGTTTCCCTACGGATCTGCGATCGGCATTCCCGCGGACGAACTCGTCGCTCACCAGGCCACGACAACGGTTGTCTCAGCCGGTGATGCTGGCGCTAATAATTTTGCTGCCTATCGTCGATTTATCGTGCCGGCCTCGCGAACCCGGCAATTTGCATTCATTCATATCGCAGTTGCCGGTCTCGCCGGTTTCCCGGTCCCCGAGCTCTACAACATCGACTATGCGCAACCCGAGGCGGCTGCTCGAGCGGTTGCCGAGAATGCCGACATGGTTCTTGGCGTCAAGGTTCGGATGAGCGAGAACGTGATCGCAAAACATGGCCTTGAGCCGCTCAAACGGGCGGTGAAGGCCTGTGAACTTTCTGGTGTGCCTGCAAAAATCATGTGCCACATTGGTGGGGTCTCGGATCGCGCGTTGATGTCAAAAATTCTCGACCTGCTTCGCCCCGGGGATGTGTTGACCCACTGTTTTTCAGGCGCACCAAACATCGATGGTGAAGGGACCAATATTGTCCAGGATGGCAAGTTATTGCCCGCAGCACTCGATGCAAAACGGCGCGGTGTGGTCTTCGATATCGGTCATGGCGGCGGCAGTTTCGACTACAACATTGCCGAAGCAGCGATCGCGCAGGGGGTCCTCCCGGACACGATTTCGTCCGATGTCCATGTGTTTTCAGGTAACACCCCCGGAATGCCTTACTTGCCTTGGGTGATGAGCAAATTCCTGGGGATGGGATTCTCCCTCTCCGAGGTCGTGTCCATGGCAACTCAGGTTCCAGCCCGGGTGATTGGCCGCATTCCCAAACATGGAACGCTCCAAATCGGCGCGCCAGCCGATCTCTCGGTTCTCGAATTGGTCGAAGGCCCAGTTGAATTCGTGGACACCCGAAACAACAAGCGAAAGGGCAATATATTCTTGCGCCCGAGTGGAACCATCGTTGCGGGGGTCGCTTTTGGGCGGCCATACCAGAGCCCGTTCAGTTCCCGCTGAGGTTGAAAGTCCCGAGGAGGGAGACATGTTTAAATTCCTGAATTACCCGATGGCGTTCACTTTGCTAACGGCTGCCTCCGTGGTCGGTGCTCAGACGCCAGCCCCCAGTTTTCCCGATGCTGCGCGCAGTGACCCAGTAGCCTTGGGCTGGATGGTCGGGTCGCCACCCCCCGCGGACAAGCTGGTTCAGTTTGCGGATGGCAGTGCTTACTCGTTTCCGCGTTTGCGCTGGAGTTTTTCGAATTTTCGCCAACTGGTCCCGACAACCCAGGTTGGACGTGGCATTGGCGCGGTTCAGACATTGCCCCGCCGCGAAATCGAGTCCTTGGGCAAGCTCGAGTTCTTGCCGCTCGGCCAATCGGTTCCGATGAACTGGGAGGATTCTCTTGCCGCCACATATACCGACGGGATTATTGTCCTGCACCGCGGACAGGTTGTTTATGAGCGATATACGGGCGTGCTCAAGCCTGAGGGCCAGCATATTGCGATGTCGGTGACCAAGTCGTTTTTCGGTGTG
>RFVZ01000276.1 GCA_009922405.1 Betaproteobacteria bacterium | reverse complement strand
GACGCCTTGCAAGATATACACGCACGGGCTATGGATGTGGATGACTACACCACCCTCAGCAAACAAGACCGCCGCTTGCTTGATCAATTTGCCTATCGTTACACCCGACTGCAAGACGACATGGGCGCCAAGCTGGTGCCCGCAGTACTCAAAGCACTTGGCGAAGATGTCGCACCCATGTCGGCCTTGGACCGTTTTACCCGGCTAGAGCAACTGGGCTGGCTCGCCAGCGCTGACGACTGGCAACTTCTCCGCCAAATCCGCAACCAGTTTGCCCATGATTATCCGGATAGTCCGACTGAGCGCTTTGAACGCTTGCAAGCCGCCATCCATGCTGCTGCGCAGCTCATTGCAGTGCTGATTCGGTTTCAAAGCAAACTCAAGCCATAACTTGCAACGTATAGCTTGCCGAACTCGCAGCCAATGCACAGGCGCTCTTCGAGAACCAAGAGCCGCGACAGAAAGGGCCGTTGCCGAATTTTTACTATCGAACTGCTCTTGGCAGGACGTAGAGGTCGTCGCGCGATGTGCAGCGTCTTCACCGCTTTCTAGCTTCCAAGAATCCAGACGCCGCGGAACGTGCCGCGCGTGCGATTCGCCAAGGGGTCAAAGTGCTGGAACAACAGCCAACTGTCGGGTGGCCCGTCGAAGAGATGGACGACGAGTCCCGAGACTGGGTCATCGGGTTCGGTGACGCTGGCTATGTTGCACGCTACCGTTTGGACCCACAATTCGTCACCGTTCTGGCTGTGCGCCACCAAAAAGAGGTGTGATTCGGGCGCACTGGCACTCTGGCGGGACAAATGTAACCTTCCGCCAATACCCGTTTTTATTGCACTAAGTGATATGGTTTCGGGTGAGAGTTTTTAAGACGCGTACATTCCAGCGCTGGGCAGTCGACGCTGGACTGACGGATTCCGTATTGCTGGCTGCGTTGGCGCAGATGGAGCGCGACCGGATTGATGCCGATCTCGGTGGCAACCTCTACAAGCAACGGGTTTTGCTGCCAGGTCGGGGTAAAAGCGGCGGCGCCCGTACTCTCATCGCCACGCAGTTTGCCGGAGTTTTGTTCTTTCTCTTCGGATTCGAGAAGAGCGACCGGAATACGCAGTGAAACGATGAGCCGGATGATTGACGAAGCCCTGGAAACAATGCGCGATCTTGAGAAAGTCGGCGTGGTAAGCAAGCAGACCATGCGCGACTTTGAGGCGCAAGCCCTACTACCCCCGACCTACACAGCAGATGCGATTCGACGGTTGCGGGAGAACTTACACGTCAGCCAGGCGGTTTTCGCGGCTTACCTCAACGCCAGCGTCTCGACAGTGCAGAAGTGGGAAACCGGTGATAAGAAGCCGAACGGAGCGGCCTTGCGCCTACTGTCGGTGATTGAGCGAAGGGGATTGGAGGTTCTGGTCTGATCGAGCGTCGCCACGACGTCTCCAACACCCAAACCCCTCCGCTCAACAAAAAAGCCCCGAGGCCTGAGACCTGGGGGCTTCTGTGCGAGGTTTTCTCTGGCTCCCGTTCTTGCGAACGTATCGAACCATTTGCCTCGCACCGAAACCTGAATTTGGGCGGCTTTTGGATCCGGCGCGCGACATGCAATTGGCGGCCTAGCGCACGGATCCGGTGGCCATTGCTACTGCCCCGATCGGGCGAAGTAAAACTCACCGACGACCTGATCGTAGATCGCGGGCACCTCCTCATGGCCGGTTCGGAGCGCCCGAATTTGCGGTGCAGATGGCTGCGCGGTAACCGCGATTCGACGGGGACCGGCCCGGCCTCGCTGCACTCTTGGACACCGCCGCGCCTCGGGACGCGCAGATCGACCCGTTGCCGTGGGTGCCCGCCGCCTTGACGAGCGCGAGACGGGGAAAGAGGCCCAGCGCATTGCGTACGCGCTGCACGCGCTCCAGCCTCAAGTCGATGGCTTGCGCGTGCAGCGTCTCTGCTTAGCCCAGCAATGAGCCCAGGTAGCGCGGCGCGGGTGCGGGCGCCGGGTTGTTTGCCGCTGTCGTCGACGTCGATCTTCTCGGCCGACGGCACCTTGGGCAGGCCGGGCATCGTCATCACGTCACCGCACACCATGACGATGAACTCGGCGCCTGCCGCCAGCCGCACCTCGCGGATGTTCAAGGTGTGGCCCGACGGGGCGCCGCGCGCGCCGGCATCGGTAGAGAACGAGTACTGTGTCTTCGCCACGCACACTGGGTAGTGGGCATAGCCTGCCGCTTCGAGTTTGCGAATTTGCCCCCGAACCTTTTCGTCGGCGCTCACGCCGGCTGCGCCGTAGATCTTGGTCGCGATGGAGGTGATCTTGTCGAGCAGCGGCAGGCTCTCTTCGTAGACGAACTGGAAGCCCGGCGCACCGGGCTGCCCGTTCTCCACGATGTCAACCACCGCGCGGGCCACGTCTTCTGCGCCCTTGCCGCCTTCGGCCCAGTGGCGCGCCACCAGCACCGGCACCTCGTGCTTCGCCATGCGGTCCTGCAGCAGTTGTAGTTCGGCCGGGGTGTCGAAGGTGAAGTTGTTGATCGACACCACGCAGGGCAGGCCGTAGTGCTCGCGAACGTTGCGCACGTGGCGCTCGAGGTTGGCCACGCCGAGTTCCAACGCGACTAGGTTCTCGGTGTTCAGCGATTTCACGTCGACGCCGCCGTGGTATTTCAACGCGCGAATCGTGGCGACGATCACCACCGCATCCGGCCGCAGGCCCGACTTGCGGCACTTGATGTCGATGAACTTCTCTGCACCCAGGTCAGCCCCGAAACCAGCTTCGGTCACCACGTAGTCGGCGAGCTTCAGGCTGGCCTGCGTGGCGATGACCGAATTGCAGCCGTGCGCGATATTGGCAAACGGCCCTCCGTGCAGGATGGCAGGGTTGTTCTCCAGCGTCTGAACCAGGTTTGGCGCCAACGCGTCCTTCAGAAGCACTGTCATCGCGCCGTGGGCTTTCAGGTCACGCGCCGTCACCGGCGTCTGCGCGCGGGTGTAGCCGATGACGATGTTGCCCAGACGCTCCTTCAGGTCCTTGATCGACGTGGCAAGGCAGAAGATGGCCATCACTTCGGAGGCGACCACGATGTCGAAGCCGTCCTGCCGCGGGTAGCCGTTGGCCGG
>RFVZ01000275.1 GCA_009922405.1 Betaproteobacteria bacterium | reverse complement strand
GACGTCATGATCGCCGGCAAGGTCGCGGTCGTCGCTGGCTTTGGTGATGTGGGCAAGGGCAGCGCACAAGCCCTGCGTGCTTTGTCTGCACAGGTCTGGATTACCGAGATCGATCCGATCTGCGCGCTGCAGGCGGCGATGGAGGGCTACAAAGTCGTCGACATGGAATATGCAGCCGACAAGGCCGATATTTTCGTGACGGCAACCGGTAACAAGGACGTCATCACCCGCGCGCACATGGAGCGCATGAAGAATCAGGCGATCGTTTGCAACATCGGTCATTTTGATAACGAGATCGATATTGCCTCGATCAAGGGCGACTCCACGGGATGCCAGTGGATCAACATCAAGCCCCAGGTCGATCATGTGGTCTTCCCTGATGGCCATCGCATCATCATGCTGGCGGAGGGCCGCCTGGTGAACCTTGGCTGTGGGACCGGACACCCGAGCTTTGTGATGTCGGCCTCGTTTACCAACCAGACCATCGCGCAGATCGAACTCTGGTCGCATCCCGATCAGTACGAGAGCGGTAAGGTCTACGTCCTGCCCAAGCACCTGGACGAGAAAGTCGCTCGCCTGCACCTCAAGCAGATTGGCGCGACGCTTACGCAACTGAGCCCATCCCAGGCCTCGTACATTGGCGTCGATCAGGAGGGGCCTTACAAAGCCGATACCTATCGCTACTAATGCGCGGGGTGATTAATCCCTGAGGATCTGAGGCGGTGCGGATGCGTGCCGATGCGGTCTTGGTCGAACGTGGCCTGGCCGCATCGCGCACCCTGGCGCAACGCCTGATCGCAGCGGGTAGCGTCTGGGTCAATGACGGGAGCGGTGTTCGGCCTGTGGCCCGCTCGAGTGAGTTGATCGCGCCCGAGGTGGAAATTGGCGTCAATGCGGCCGACCCCGCCCTGCGCTATGTCTCGCGGGGTGGGCTCAAGCTGGAGCTCGCTCTGGCTCGGCTCTTGAACCTTGGATGGCGCGCATCCGAAACCGTTGCACTCGATGTGGGCCAGTCGACTGGGGGCTTTACCGACTGTCTTGTGCAACACGGCGTACAGAGCGTGGTCGGGGTCGATGTGGGGCATGGGCAATTGCATCCCCGTCTGGCGGCGGACCCTAGAGTGCGCACCTTCGAAGGCATCAACGCGCGGGCTCTTAAGGCGACGACATTGGGGGATTCAGCGCCCGCAGAGGGCTTTGGACTGGCCACGATCGACGTGTCCTTTATCGCCCTCGATGGGGTGTTGGCGCCGGTGGTGGCCTTGATCCGAAATGGCGGTTGGCTCGTCGCCCTGATCAAGCCGCAGTTCGAACTTGGCCCGACCGCCCGCGACCGTCACGGCATCGTTCGTGATGCCGCCTTATATGGGCCGCTTCTACAACGGATCGCGACGACCTGCACGGGACTGGGTTGTGTGGTCTGGGCAACTCTGGAGAGTCCACTGACCGGGGGTTCGGGGGGTGAGGATGGCAATCGCGAATTTTTGTTGATCGCGCAGAAAAGAGGATGTGATGATTCCAGTCAGCTTTGAATTTTTCCCGCCCAACACACCGGCAGGCGCGGAGCGTTTGCGCAGCGTCCGAGCCGAGCTCGATAGCCATCGACCCGAGTTTTACAGCGTGACCTATGGGGCCGGTGGCGCGACGCAAGAAAAAACACAGGCGACGGTGCTGGAGATTGCGGCTGTCGGCCAGACGGTTGTACCGCATCTTTCGTGCGTCGGCGCCAGTCGCGAGGGCATTCGGGCCCTGCTCGAGGATTGGCGCACGCGCGGGATTCGACGCATCGTTGCACTGCGTGGTGACCTGCCGTCGGGGATGGTTCAGGGGGGCGATTTTCGTTTCGCCTCAGACCTGGTTGGTTTTATTCGCGAGGTCACCGGTGATGCTTTCCACATCGAAGTGGCGTGCGTACTTTGCCTTTGTTGACGCGGTTCGAGCCCGCGGCATTGACGCGCCGATCGTGCCGGGCGTGATGCCGATCCAAGCGTACTTTAAGGTCGCACGTTTTGCCGAAGCCTGCGGTGCCGAGGTGCCGCGCTGGGTGGCACGCCGAATGGAGGGTTACGGTGACGATACCGCCTCGGTGCGGGCGTTCGGGCTGGATCTGGTCAGTACGATGTGCGATCGCCTGCTCGCCAGCGGTGCTCCGTCGATTCATTTCTACACCTTGAATCAAGCGGATTTGTGTCATGAAATCATTCGCCGGATTCAGCCTTCATCTTGAGCGGTTGACGCCCGGAAGACAGCCTGCTCGGTGACGATCGTATCCAAAGCGATGTCATGGGTCTCAGGCACCAGCTCACCAATTTGTCCAAAGGCTCGGGCGACGCCGATCGCAGGGGTCCGTCGGGCAGCCAGGGTGCGGTCATAGAACCCTCCGCCATAGCCCAAGCGCCATCCGCGGGCATCAAAGCCTACGCAGGGAACAATCAGCAAATCGGGTTCGACGGCAATAAACGGATCCGGTAGCGGGATCTGCCAGGGCCCGTTGACGAGGCGGCTTGATGGCTGCCAGAGCCCGAACTTCAGAGCTTGATTCGCGACGGTCCGCGGCAAGGCCAAGCGCCAGCCGCGCACCCAAGCTTGCGCGTACCAGACCGACAAATCCGGTTCTCCGCGAACCGACCAATAGACCCCAACAATGGGCTCAGAATGCGGGATTGACTGTTGCTCCAGGGCTTGAGCGATGATCGGGTCAAGCTGCTCAGTTAGCTCGGCGTTGGCTGCCGCTCGTTCACTTGCTGGCAGCGCATTGCGTGCGGCGAGCAACTGCTGCCGTACCTCAGCCCGTTCGCACGGAGCCACCCGTGAGCATGCTAGATTGCCAACCGCCATGTCTGTCTCGATCCGTCCCCTTTATCGCGCCATCCTATCCCTGAATCAGGTCGCAGCCCTCTTGCTTTGGATGATCGGCGCGATCTGCGCGGGTGCTCTGGCGGGCGTCAATTCCGCGCAGGCGGCGAGTTCGCCAAGTTCGCCAAGTTCAAAGCACGACCCGAAATACGACACCAAGCCAGCCACTAAGAGCGACACTAACCACGACACGAAGCCCGCCACTAAGGCACCCACCAAGCCCCACGCCGCCAAGCATGCGAACCCACGCCGTGGAGCGCCGGCCCCGGCCTCGGCCTCGGCCTCGGCCTCGGCCTCGGC
>RFVZ01000274.1 GCA_009922405.1 Betaproteobacteria bacterium | reverse complement strand
GCCATCCCGGCGCCGCTGTGGAGGACGCAAATCCTGTTTATTTCGAGTGCCACCTTTTCGGGTCGCACGCGTTCATGTTCAATCTATCGCATGACGATGAAGTGCCGGCCTCTCCGGGTGAAATGCCTTCGATCCGGGCGGTCTCGCAGCAACAGTCGCGAAGGCGACTATTTACGATTGCCTGGACCCGACCGAAGGCGGTCCGGTGGTCGCTGCCCCACATACAATGAGGTTGAACATTTTGAGTATATCAGCGTGATAGAAGAACTCGCTCCGCGTGCGATGCGAATGGTCGATGTCGGCGAGGAACACGATGGCCAGCGCTTGGACAATTTTTTGGTCCACCAGCTCAAAGGGGTTCCCAAGAGCCATCTATATAAGATGATCCGTAGTGGCGAAGTACGGGTCAATCGTGGACGAGCATCGGCTGACGCTCGCGTCCACACCGGAGATCAGGTGCGCATTCCGCCAGTGCGCACAGCTGCACCGGCGATTCAAGCTCGCTCGCTAACGCCTCCGGCCCCAATTGTGATGCCAATCCTCTGGGAAGACGACGAACTGTTGGCGGTCGACAAGCCCGCGGGCGTTGCAGTTCATGGAGGTAGCGGGATTGCTCATGGGGTGATCGAGCGGCTGCGCGCCTCGCGACCAGAGGCCCGCTTTCTCGAACTCGTACATCGCTTAGATCGTGGAACCTCGGGCGTATTGCTGATTGCCAAGCGTCGACCGGCGTTGCTAAGTCTGCATGCGCAGCTGCGCGAGGGTCTTACGGACAAGCGATATCGGGCCATCGTGAGCGGTCGCTGGCCGTTGCGAAGCAAGCGTCTTGACTGGCCATTGGTCAAGACTTTGACGGCCCAAGGGGAGCGCATGGTGTACGTTCGGTCTGATGGTCAGAGCGCCGCCACGATTATTACGGGTCTAGCGCACCGTGATATCGATGCGAACTGGCCGATGACCTTGATTGAGGCAAAGCTTGAAACCGGCCGTACCCATCAGATTCGGGTTCATTGCGCCCATGCGGGATTTCCGATTATTGGTGATGACCGCTATGGGGACTTTCATCTGAATGGTCTATGGGCCCAAGCAGGATGGCGGCGGATGTACTTGCATGCCTATCAGATGACTTTTAAGCATCCAGTCAGTGGACAATCCACCTTGGTCGTTGCGCCACAACCGCCTGCTTTTGAAAACCTACTCCAACATCATGCATCCTTTGGCCCCGTCGCAGGTTGATCTCGTTGTCTTTGACTGGGACGGCACCATCGTGGACTCCACCGGAGCGATTGCCGATTCGATTCGAGCTGCTGCTCGTGATTTGGAGCTCGAGGAGCCCAATGCGCAACAGGCTTCCCATGTGATCGGCTTGGGGCTCCAGGATGCCCTCCGTCTTGCTGTGCCGTCATTACCGCCAGAACGCCTTCGCGAATTTGTGGAGCGCTATCGGGTACATTATTTCGGTCGCGATCCACTGCTCAAGCTCTTCGACGGGATGCTCGAACTGCTCGACGCCCTGCGCGAAAGTGGGATTGCAATGGGCGTTGCGACTGGAAAATCGCGCGTGGGCCTTGAACGCGCCTTTGATCAGACTGGGTTGCGCCAACACTTTGATGCGACGCGTTGCGCCGATGAGGGCGAGCCTAAACCGCACCCCTGGATGCTCGTAGATCTTTGCGAAGAACTTGGCTTCGAGCCCTCGCGCACTCTGATGATTGGCGATACCACCCACGATCACGGGATGGCCCAGTCTGCCGGCGCCTTGTTTGGCGGTGTCGGGTATGGGGCTCACCCGCGCGAAACCCTGCTGGCGGCCGGCGTGGATCCGGTTCATGACTCCGTTCACTCGTTGGGCGAGTGGCTTGAGGTGACGTTGTCGCGAAAACTCTTTCCCCAATGAATCCTGAAAATAACGCGATGTTTCACGTTGCTCAGGCCGGTGCGAATGGATCGACTCGGCTCAGGGTCTGTGCGTCCTCTGACCTGGTTGATCAGGGTCTTGGCGTTCGTTTCGAGATTGGTCTCGATCAACCGGCATTTGCAATTCGATCGGAAGGGGTCGTGCATGCCTATCTGAACCGCTGTGCGCATGTCCCGGTGGAATTGGATTGGCTTCCGGGTCAGTTTTGGGACGATGGGGGGGTATATTTGGTGTGCGCCACCCACGGGGCCCTCTATGAGCCCTCGACGGGAGCCTGCGTTGACGGGCCATGCCGCAACCAACACTTGAGAAAGCTTCCCGCGGTCGAACTTGAGGGTTCGGTCTGGGTCGACTTGTCAGCTTCGTAACGCATCCGTTTTAATCGAGCGCGTATATGTCTGAATTCCCTGTCAATGAGTCGCCGTCGACCTCGCAATCCACTGCCCAAGCAGTTGCGTCCTGGGAGCGGTCTCTACTGGAGCGCCTGGCGCTCGAGACCCTCGCTGAACAGCGACTGCGGCGACGCTGGGGCGTGTTTTTTAAATGCGCCTTTATCGGGTTGGCCCTAGTGACCTTATGGGGCGTCTTCAAACCGTTTGAAGAATTCGGCTCAAGTCATGGTGGCCGGCATACCGCACTGGTTGATTTGCGGGGCACGATTGAGACCGACGGGTTGGCCAGTGCCGACAACATCAACCTGGCGCTTCAAAATGCCTTTGAGGATGCGAATACCGCTGGTGTGATTCTCCGGGTCAACAGTCCTGGCGGTAGCCCCGTCCAGGCCGGCGCGATTTACGATGAAATCCGTCGACTGCGTAGTAAGTATCCCGATATCGCCGTCTACAGCGTGGTCGAAGAAATTTGCGCCTCCGGTGGGTACTACGTCGCTGCGGCGACCGACCGTATCTTTGTCGACAAGGCCAGTATCGTGGGCTCGATCGGGGTTCTGATGGACGGTTTTGGATTTGTCGGCACCCTCGATCGTTTTGGCGTCGAGCGGCGACTACTGACTGCTGGAGAGAACAAGGGCATTCTTGATCCCTTCCTGCCGGTCAGCGAGCGACAACGCGCGCATGTCCAAAAGATGCTGGATGAGATTCACCAGCAATTTATCTTGGCCGTCAAGCAGGGTCGGGGCGATCGACTGAAGGAGCGGCCTGAGCTTTTTTCGGGATTGTTCTGGACCGGACAGCGTGCGATTGAACTTGGCTTGGCCGATGATCTCGGCACCGTTGACAGCGTGG
>RFVZ01000273.1 GCA_009922405.1 Betaproteobacteria bacterium | reverse complement strand
TAAAGACCTGTTTGAGATGACTGACAATGCTCGGCGCCAATCCCTCGGTGGGTTCATCGATTAGTAAAACCTTCGGGCTACCAAGGATCGCCCGGCCGATCATCAACATTTGACGCTCGCCGCCACTCAAAAATCCGGCCTTTCGATCCATCAAGATCTTGAGCTTGGGAAAGAACGTCAGCGCAGGATCCCAGTCGTAGTCCTGGGTCGCGTAACTTCCGAGTTCGAGATTCTCGCGCACCGTCAGGTCGGAGAACACCTTTTTATCCTGCGGAACGTACTTCACCCCCAAACGCGCCACCTCGTAAGGTGGCAAACCATTGAGGTCAACGCCATCGCTTTGCACCCGACCCGACTGAGCCGCGAGAAAGCCCGCAATACTCTTCATTAAGGTCGACTTGCCGGCACCATTTCGACCGACGCAGCAGACGATTTCGTTCGCGCCGAGATGCATGTGAATATCGAACAGGACCCGCGCTTCACCACGCGAAACGTTCAGACCCTCAACCGACAGCCGCCGCGGTGTTGGGCTGCCTTCAGGCATGCTGCGCATCCTCTGCCGGGTCGATTTGCCAGTAACTGCGACGAACTTCGGGGTGATTCAGACACTCCTCATAGCCCCCCTCAGCAATCACCCGCCCATCGTGCATGACGACGAGTCGCTGCACAAAATCCTGAATATGCGAAATCTTATGCTCCACAATCAAAATTGTTTGACGCCCGATCTGGCGTCGTAAAACCCCCAACACACCCTTGATCTCGGACTCTGCCAGACCCGCTAGAGGTTCATCGAGCAGTAGAACTTCAGGGTCGACCAGCACCGCCATTGCAATCTCCAGGCGCCGCTTTTCCCCAAGACTCAAGCTCTGAACCAGGCGATGTTCGATCGCTGCGAGATCGAAGGTTTCGATGGACTCGCGAATCTTTGGATGGTCGTGAAACGAACGGGTGCGGGTGAAGAGCAAAGACGCAATGGTGGGCGTACGACTCGCCCGAAAGTAGGCCAGCGCCAAATTATCGACAACGCTCAGACTGTCAAATGTCGAGGTCAGTTGAAACGATCTGGTCAAGCCGAGCGCGACGCGCTCCGGGGGCGACATCCGCGTGATGTCTCGCCCCTTGTAGGAAATAGAGCCCTCAGTGGGGAAAAAAAGACCGGTGAGCAGGTTAAAAAACGTCGTTTTTCCGGCGCCGTTTGAACCCAGAATGCCAACCACCTCAAACTGGTTGAGGTGGAAATTCACCTGATCGACAGCGACCAACGCCCCAAATCGCTTAGTGACGCCTGTCGCCTGCAGGATCGGTTGGCTCAAGGATCAATACCCCAGAGACTTCAGAGTCGGCATGACCTTTTCGCCGCCTTCGGAACCGACCACGCTAAAGAGATCCCACTCACCTTTGCGATCTTTCGCGCCTTTACCCTTAACCAGAAACGCCGCATTTTTATATTCCGCAGCATGATCCTCACGCCAGCGCGCTGGCCCCTTCATTGTCATGAACTGACCACCTTTGGCACGCAGGGCCGCCGCGACTTTTAATGGATCAAAGGTTTTGGCTTCTTCAAAGCCCCGGAACATTTCCATGTAACCGATGTAGGCAATCGCTGCGTAAGCATCGGGTGGACGACCATACTTCGCAGAGTAGAGATCGACGAATTCCTTGGCACCCTTTGCCAGTTCTTTGTCCGGATGCTCGGAGAGATCGTGGTAGAAATAGTGCATCGCATAGACGTTTTCAAGCGCCTCGGGCGGCAGTCCCTTCGCGACCACATTGGTGATGAAGGCGTTAAAGACAGTCATCTCTTTGTTCAGACCCATCTGCTGGACTTGTTTGAGAAGCGCTACCGCATCGGCCGCAAACTGGGCTGCAATAAAGACATCCGGCTTTGCCGCCCGAACCTTTTGCAACACCGTTGTGAAATCAGCCGTCCCCAGTGAGACCTCGTCATACCCAACGATTTCGGCACCATATTCTTTCGCCGCTGCGTAAACGCCGTCGCGGATATCCCAGCCAAAGCTGTCTGACCGAGCCAGGAAGAAAATCTTCTTCTTGCCAAGGGTCTTGACCGCGGAAGTGCCTGCCATATAGCCAACGGTCCAGGGACTGTAGGCGGTGGCGAACGTGGATTCAGCCAACTTACCCTTCTGAAACGCCTCTTTGGACATTACACAGACCGGAAAGTACGGCAGCGGTTCCTTGCTGACCATCGCGTTTATTGCGTAAGCCAGCGGCGCGAAGGTTTGACCACCGAGCCCTTTGACCCCCTCCTCCACCATATAGCGATAGCGTCGAACGCCTACGTCCTGTTTGGCTTCGTCATCCTGGACAACGCCTTCGAGCAGCGTTTTCCCCGACGGCATATTGAGACCACCGCGCTTATTGATCACGTCAATCGCGAGGAGCGCGCCATCGCGCTGCGTCTCCGCAACCGCTGCAAAGGTTCCGGTAAGTGGCAAAAGAATGCCGATCTTCACTTTGGCCGGATCTGACGCAAAACTGCCGGTCGACGTTGCGAGCAGTAAGGCAGCAATCGAAAGTAATCTTTTCACGAATGAGTCTCCTCGATGGGTTGAATCAATACACCGGGCGTTGCATCGCCGCCCTCAACAATCACGTTCTCCACCACGCCAGCACCGCCACGACGGAATGCCGCAGCAGCCACATATTCAGGCGACTGAAAGCAGGCAACACCCGCTTCTAGCGTCGGAAATTCGATGACGATGAAACGATGGAAATTCTCCGGACCTTCCATAATTTGATATCGGCCACCACGTGCCAGTACCCGACCACCGTGATCGGAGATGATTCCGGGTACCAGGTCGGTATAACGTTTGTACTCAGCTGGATCGTCAATCCGAGCCCGCGCAACCCAGTAGGCAGCCATCTCAGTGCACCTCACCTGCGTGCTCGCCCAGGTCCGTCCATTGCGGGACCCGGCCAATTCGCGCAGCTTCATGCCAGGCGAAGTTCAGTTCGACCTTAATCCCGTTAACGGGCTCACGCATAAACAACTGGTAAAGGTTGGAATTATGAGCTTTGCGCTCACTAAACTCGACACCGTTACCGGTGAGACGGTCGATGAACTCTTCGATACCTTCACAGTTCAGACAAATATGATCGATCCGTCCCGAGCCTGGCGCCCCGGCTGCCGAGTAATCGATTTCGGCCAGATCGCT
>RFVZ01000272.1 GCA_009922405.1 Betaproteobacteria bacterium | reverse complement strand
ACTGCGACCACCCGATGCCCCGCCTTTGCCAGCAAGGCGACCGCGATGCTGCCAACACCACCGCTGGCACCCGTGACCAATACCTCGCCCGTGCCTGGTTCCACCCCGTCGCGAGTCAGGGCCTGGGTGCATACCTCGACGCAGAGGGCGGCGGTGTAGCCAGCGGTTCCGATTGCCATGGCGCGACGGGAGTCGATCGAGTCGGGCAGTGCTACGAGCCAGTCGGCGGGTACGCGCGCGCGCTGGGCGAGGCCGCCAGGATGGGTTTCGCCCACGCCCCAGCCGTTCAGGACGACTGCCTGACCTGGCTTGAACCTTGGGTCGCGGCTCGATTCAACCTTGCCCGAGAAATCAATGCCAGCAATGAGCGGGAACTTGCGGACGATTGGCTTTCCGGTCAGGGCGAGCGCATCCTTGTAGTTCACGGTTGACCAGTCAATACGAACATCAACACTGTGCTCGTCGGCTTCAATCAGGAGTTCGTCGCCGACCGACTCGACCGCGATCGATTGCGCTTTACCAGTGGGGTCGTTGGGGTCCTTGCGAACAACAATGGCACGAAACATGACGTCTCCGGAGGTTGAACAGAATTCTTGCTGATCTTAAAGCATGGCCCTTGAAAACCGGCTGATCGGCCCCATTTTTCGGCGGGACCCCAGGTTCGACGCGGCATCCGAATCAACTGAACCTCATCTATTGAACCTTTATCGGCGAGCACCCTATGAGCGAGATTGAATCCAAACCCCAGACGATGGGTTTCCAGGCTGAAGTGCAGCAGTTGCTTCACTTGATGATCCATAGTCTTTATAGCAACCGCGAGATTTTTCTGCGGGAGTTGGTATCCAATGCATCCGACGCCTGCGACAAGCTGCGGTTTGAAGCCCTTGACCATCCCGAACTCTGGGAGGGCGATTCCGATCTCGCGATTGAGGTTGATTTTGACGAAGCCGGTCGGACGATCACGATTCGCGACAACGGGATTGGCATGTCCCGCGAAGAAGCGGTCTCTAACCTCGGAACGATTGCACGCTCTGGAACGAAGGAATTTCTGTCTCGGCTCGACGGTGGTGGCCGGGGTGACGCCCGCTTGATCGGGCAGTTTGGGGTTGGTTTTTATTCGTCCTTTATCGTTGCGGACCGGGTCGAGGTAAGGACACGCCGGGCTGGTCTTCCTTCGTCGGATGGGGTCTGTTGGGTCAGCGAGGGCACAGGTGAATTTACGGTCGAGTCGGTCGAGTTGCCCAAGCGCGGGACGGAGATCGTTCTGCACCTGCGAGCCGACGACGCTGCCGGAACTGGAACCGATGAAGGCGGCGAGAGCGGTCTTTCGAGGCTATCGGACCTCTTGAGTGGTTGGCGCCTGCGCTCGATCCTGCGCCGCTACAGCGACCACATCTCCCTGCCGATTCGGATGCGTGCGCCAAAGCCTTCGGGTGACGAGGCCGCTGAGGTGGCGGACGCCGTTGACGTGGCGGACGCGATTGAGGTGGATCAGGCCACGCCAGAAAAGGCACCCCCGGGCTGGGAGATGGTGAATCAGGCATCAGCCCTCTGGACTCGCTCAAAATCAGAGCTCGATGACGATGCTTACAAAGCGTTCTATCGCCATACGAGCTCAGACTACGAGGACCCGCTCGCCTGGTCTCATAACCGCGTGGAAGGACGCACTGAGTACACCCAGTTGCTGTTCATCCCTGGGCGCGCTCCGTTTGATCTCTATGATCGGCAGGCGAAACACGGCCTAAGGCTTTACGTCAAGCGGGTCTTCATCATGGAAGACGTCGAGCATCTGCTGCCGTCCTACCTGCGCTTTGTGCGTGGGGTGATTGATGCGGCTGATCTGCCCCTCAACGTCTCACGCGAAATTCTGCAGGACTCACGCGACGTTAAAGCCATTCGCGACGGCAATACCCGCCGGATCTTGGGCCTTCTTGAAGATCTTGCTGAAAACAAGAAAGAAGACTATGCCAAGTTCTGGAGTGCGTTCGGTGCTGTCCTGAAGGAAGGTTTGGGCGAAGATTTCGGCAATCGAGAGCGGCTGGCAAAGCTGCTTCGATTTGCAACGACCCACCAGGATTCCGCGGTTCAGGACATTGCGCTGGCAGATGTTGTCGGGCGTATGAAGGCCGGTCAGGAGTCGATCTTCTACATCACCGCAGACAGTTGGCAAGCCGCGCGCTCGAGCCCGCACCTTGAAGCCTTCAAGGCGCGTGGCGTCGAAGTCTTGCTACTGACTGATCGGGTGGATGAATGGATGCTTTCGTACCTGCGGGATTTTGAAGGCAAGAAGCTGCAGAGTGTTGCAGCCGGGGATTTCGACCTGAACAAGTTGGGCGAAGCGTCCGACGGAGCACCCAAGGCACCGCCCGCCGATGACCCGGCCGATGCGAAGCTGGTCGAGCGCATCAAGGCCAGCCTCGGTGATCGCGTCAAGGAGGTCCGGGTGACCCAGCGGTTAGTCGATTCAGCTGCCTGTCTGGTTTCTGCCGAGGGGGATGTCAGCGGCCATCTTGAACGGATCCTGCGCGAAGCGGGGCGCGAGGTCCCGTCACGCAAGCCCATTCTCGAGGTCAATCCCGGACACCCGCTTGTCCGGCAACTCAAGTCGCAGCTTGCGTCGGAATCTGGCGCTGAGGGCGTTAATGCGCAGTTTGATGACTGGGCTTCGGTCATCTTTGATCAAGCGATGCTGTCGGAAGGCGGGCGTCTTGAGGACCCAGCGGGTTACGTGAAGCGTCTCAACGACTTATTGCTGTCATTGGCGCTGAGGTGATTTGAACTCGAGCAAGACGTGAGCGCGCGGGGCCGTAGCCACGAATCCGTCAGCTTTTCCGAGCTTGATGGCGTTCGTTATCTGCACCTGGGGGATAGCCCCTGGGTGCAGAGCGCAATTCGGCTCGATGCCCCGCACGCACTCGAACTGGAGTACGTGCAACAGATGACGGCGTGGTTACTCTTTCTTCATGCGCCGACGCAAATTGCATTGCTTGGGTTGGGGGGAGGTTCGCTGGCACGTTGGAATTTGAGCCATTTGCGGAAATCCAGATTGGTCGCGGTCGAACACAATCCTGCCGTCGTTTTGGCTGCGAAGTCGATGTTTGGTCTCCCGGTTGAAAGTCCTCGCTTTGAGATCGCTCACCAGGATGCGTTCGAATGGGTGAGGGCCGCTCGCCCGGC
>RFVZ01000271.1 GCA_009922405.1 Betaproteobacteria bacterium | reverse complement strand
GATTGAGGAAGCCGACAGAACGGGGATATTCGTTAAAAATTTAATGTCACCCGCACCAATTGCGACAAGGCCATCGTTAGGAATAGCGGCCACTTGAGCGGAACTCAGTAGGCCAAACTGCGCGCTAGTCAACAGGTCGTACTGCGTCGTAGTTAACACCTGCAACTGCTGGCTGGTAAGTGTCGCGGTGCTTAATGAATTTAAAGCGCCCAGAAGCGGAAGCGCAGCGATATCCGGCCTGAAACCAACCAGCCCGGTCAATGAAATGGTTCGTCCGATCGACACAACATCGTCTGTCTGGATCGCCGCGACCTGGGCACTCCTGAACGCCGCGAATTGCCCCGACCGTAACGCAGCAAATTGACTGGTCGAGAGCGCCTGTATGTTGCTCGTCGGAAAATTCTGGATCTGAACAGTCGTGAGCGCCTCAATTGTCGCCGTCGACAATGCCGCCACGACGCCCGAAGCCAATGCCCCCACCCCAGGCAGCGCTACCAGCGTCGCAGTCAAAATAGCCTGTACATCATCAGACTGGATCGCGCCAAGTTGGGCCGTCGTGAGTGCGCCCAACTGATCACTGGTCAACACCCGATACTGTGTGGTCGTCAGCGCCTGCACCTGCGCCGTCGTCAGCCCAGCCACCTCGCCCGTTGTCAACGCGAAGGCCGAGGCCGTGGTTAACGCCGCAATTGCACCCAGTGATTTAATATCTCCCGCACCAATCGCCACCAAATCATCGGTCTGAATCAGAGCGACCTGGGCTGAATTGAGCGCAACAAACTGCGCACTCGTCAGCAAGTCGTACTGCATCGTCGTCAGCGCCTGCAGCTGCGCACTGGTGAGCGCCACAAAACTGGCCGAGCTCAATGAACCCGCAAAGGCCAGCGCCGCAATGTCCACCGGCCCAATCGCCACCGCATCATCGCTCTGGATCGCCGCAACTTGAACACCCCTGAGTGCACCAAACTGGGCCGAGTTCAGCGCTACATATTGAGCCGTCGTAAGTGCCGCCAAATTAAGTGGTCTAAATCCCTGCAGCTGCAAAGTTGTCAGCGCTTCGATTGTCGAGGTCGATAACGCAGCGACCACGCCCGAGGCGAGCGCGCCAACACCTTGCAAGGCCAGCAAAGTCGATGTCAATATCGACTGTAAATCGTCAGATTGAATCGCCCCCAGTTGTCCAGTCGTGAGCGCACCGAGTTGATCGGTGGTGAGCGCGCGATATTGCGAAGTCGTCAGCGCCTGTACCTGCCCCGTTGTCAGAGCCGCCACCTCAGCCAGTGTCAACGCCAGCGTCGAAGCCGTCGTTAAACCTGCAATGCCCACTAGTGACTTAATGTCTGCCGCCCCAATCGCCGCCAGGTCATCACTCTGAATCACAGCAACCTGCGCTGAGTTCAGCGCAGCAAACTGCGCACCGATCAGTTGGTCATACTGGGCCGTCGTCAAGGCCTGCAGCTGCGCACTGGTGAGCGCCACAAAACTGGCCGAGCTCAATGAACCCACAAACGCCAGCGACGCAATGTCCACCGCCCCGATCGCCACTGCATCGCTCGTCGGAATCGCTGCAACCTGGCTACTGCGCAGCGCCGCAAACTGCCCCGAGGTCAACGCCACGTACTGTGCCGTCGACAACGCCGACAAATTTCCCGGCGGGAAGTTCTGAATCTGAACCGTCGTGAGCGACTCAATCGTCGCCGTCGATAACGACGCCACTACATTGGAAGCCAACGCACCTACCCGCGGCAAGCCCACCAGTGTCGCCGTCAGAATCGACTGCACATCATCGGACTGAATCGCACCCAGTTGCACCGTGGTCATTGCACCCAACTGATCACTGGTCAGCGCCCGATATTGCGAGGTCGTCAGCGCCTGGATCTGCACCGTCGTCAGGGCCGCCACCTCAGCCAATGTCAACGCTAGCGCCGAGGCCGTCGCTAGTCCAGCGATACCCGCCAGCGACTTGATATCGGCCGCCCCAATCGCAACCAAATCATCGGTCTGAATTGCCGCGACCTGCAACGAACTCAGCGCGGCAAACTGCGCGTTCGTCACCAAATCGTACTGCGTCGTCGTCAACGCCTGTAGCTGCGCACTCGTGAGCGCCACGAAGCTGGACGGCGTCAACGACCCGGGAACCGTCAGCGCAACAATATCAACCGGCCCAATCGCCACCGCATCGTCGCTCTGAATAGCCGCAACCTGAACGCTACGCAACGCCGCAAACTGCCCAGAAGTCAGCGCCACATACTGCGCCGTCGACAACGCCGCAATGTTGCCGACACTCAGCCCCAGAATTTGCACCGTGGTGAGCGATTCGACAATTCCGGTACTGAGACCTACGAGCGTCGACGACGGAATAGCACCCAATCCGGACAAGGCCACCAAGCTCGAACTGGAGAGCGCCTGCAAAACACTTGTCTGAATTGCGGCCAACTGCACAGATCTCAAGGCACTCAATTGATCGGTAGTCAGGGCTCGATACTGCAATGTCGTCAAGGCCTGCACCTGCGCGGAAGAGAGCCCGACGACCTCCCCAAGAGTCAAGGCAGCGGTCGAAGCGGTCGTTAGACCAGCAATGCCAGCAAGTGACTTAACATCAGACGATCCGATAGCCACGAGATCATCGGTCTGGATCGCTGACGCTTGAGACGAACTCAACGCGACAAACTGCGCACTCGTCAGCAAGTCGAACTGTATCGTCGTCAAAGCCTGCAATTGCGCAGTCGTAAGAGCTACAAAACTGGCTGAACTCAGGGCGCCGATAAAGGCCAATGAGGCGATATCGATTACGCCGATCGCTACCGCGTCATCGCTCTGGATTGCTGCAACCTGACCACTGCGAAGGGCTGAAAACTGAGCCGACGTGAGAGCGACATACTGCGCGGTGGACAGGGCGGTGAGGTTACCCGAAGTAAAGCCCTGAAGTTGCAGGGTCGTCAACGATTCAATCGTGCCCGTACCTAGGCTCAGTTGAACCGATGATGAGAGTGCGCCAACCCCAGACAAGCCCACGAGGCTGGAAGTCGAGAGGGCTTGAAGAATATTTGTCTGAATCGCTGCCAACTGCGGAGACTTGAGTGCGCCCAGTTGTTCGCTTGAGAAGGCCCGATACTGCGACGATGTCAACGCCTGCACCTGCGCCGTTGCCAGATTTGCAATTGCCGCCGGCGGCAAT
>RFVZ01000028.1 GCA_009922405.1 Betaproteobacteria bacterium | reverse complement strand
AACAAATCGGGATGGTTGACCCCGTTACGCTGCGCGACGCGCGCGACGCGGTCGAGCGGCACCTGGCCCGACACGCCAGCGCCGAATGGGACCGGGCTTGGCAGGCCACAGCGCCCGTTGGCGCGTATCAACCCGACCCGGTTTCTGCGAGCAGGCGCGCATTGCGCAACCTGGCACTCCGGATGCGCATTCTGGCTGGAGAGTGCCAGGCGATGGCGCAGGCGAGCGACCAGCTCTTGCACGCCGACAACATGACTGACCGCCTGGGTGCATTACATGCGCTCGGGGAAGCACCTGCGGCAGCCCGCGAACCAGCAATCGAGGCCTTCCAGCATCTGCTGTCGGATGAGCCGTTGGCAATGGACAAATGGTTCGCCCATCAGGCCATGTTGCATCATCAGACCGGCGACATTGCGGTCCTCGAGCGGGTGCGGACGCTGATCCAGCATCCCGCCTATTCAGCCCGAAACCCCAACCGAGTGCGCGCATTGATCGGGAGTTTCTGCCACGGCAATCTGGCGGAGTTTCACCGCGCCGATGGCGCAGGCTATCAATTCTGGATCGAACAGGTTCTGGCCCTTGATGTCATCAACCCCCAGATCGCAGCCCGACTCGCGCGTGCGCTCGATCGCTGGCGCAAGTTCACCCCAAACCTGCAGCAACGCATGCAAGTCGCGTTGCAAACCGTCCTAAACCGAGCAGAGTCGCCCGACGTCCTCGAGATTGTCCGCAAAGCACTCGCTGAAGCCTCACAGGAGACCCCGGTATGAATCGCATCTCACTCACCCGTCATCTGGTTGAAATCCATCGCAGCAAGGGACTGGTGCCAACCGCCCTGCAGCAGCTCCTTGAAACCGTGGCGCAGACCTGTACCCAAATTAGCCAGTCGGTCGGTCGGGGGGCTTTGAGCGATGTGCTGGGCGAAGCTGGTTCAGATAACGTCCAGGGTGAGCACCAGAAAAAACTCGACATCATTGCAAACGATGCACTTCTCGATGCGAATGTCTGGGGCGGCAGCCTGGCGGCGATGGCCTCGGAAGAGATGGACCATCCATTTTTCATTCCGAATCACTATCCGACAGGTGAGTACCTGTTGCTATTCGATCCCCTGGATGGATCCAGCAACATCGATGTCAATGTGTCGATCGGGACAATCTTCTCGGTTTTACGTATGCCGGAACATGACCAGCGTGTCGCCACGGAAAAGGATTTTCTTCAATGCGGGCGGCGTCAGATTGCGGCCGGTTATGCGGTCTATGGCCCGTCCACAATGCTTGTGTTAAGCGTCGGCGACGGTGTCGCTGCGTTTACCCTCGAGCGCGAGACTGGTACCTGGTGGCTGACCGAAGCCCAGATGTCGGTTCCTTCAGAGACCCGTGAGTACGCGATCAATGCGTCGAATGCCCGCCACTGGGAAGCGCCGGTCAAACGATATGTCGACGAACTCCTGGCGGGCGCCTCGGGGCCGCGGGGAAAAGACTTCAACACCCGCTGGGTGGCGTCCATGGTGGCCGATGTCCATCGAATTCTGGTCCGAGGTGGCGTTTTCATGTACCCAAGAGATGCCCGAGAACCTGGCAAGCCCGGCAAGTTAAGGTTGCTCTACGAAGCCAACCCCATGAGCTTTCTGATTGAACAGGCGGGCGGAATGGCAACCGACGGCCACGGGGCAATCCTTGATATCGAACCGACCGGGCTGCATCAGCGCGTCGCCGTCTTTTTAGGGTCTCGCGCGGAGGTCGAACTTGTGACCTCCTATCACTGAAGCAGTTGATCGATCGCGGCGGCCGCAGCGGCGAACCCCATGACGGCGGTAACCGTCACAATTGAACCGTATCCGGCGCAGGCCAAAGGCGCCCCTTGACCCACGTCGACAGGGTTGACCTGAACGTTGTGTTGCTCCGCCATGATGGCGGTCACGCCAAATCGCTGCCCTGGCGCAGGGAACCCATAATCGCGCCGCAGTCGACTCCGGACAGCCGCCAGTAATCGATCACCTCGGGCATCCGCGAGATCGACGCGCCTTAGGGCCAAGGGGTCTCTGCGTCCGCCAGCAGCCCCGCAAACCACGATCGCACAGGCTGAATCTGCCGCCCACCGAATCATGGCGGCCTTTGCGCGGGGGGCGTCAATTGCATCGATCACAATATTGGATCCCGCGGGCAGGAGTTCGGTCACGGACTCTGGCGTGACAAACGCATCGACGGTCTGGACCGCACAGTCGGGGACAATCGAGCGAATCCTCTCGCGCATGGCATCGACCTTGGCGAGGCCTATCGTCGAGACGGTGGCGTGGAGTTGACGGTTAAGGTTGGACTCGGCGACGTGGTCGAGATCGATCAAGGTCAGGCGACCGACGCCACTGCGCGCCAGGGCTTCAGCCGCCCAAGATCCAACTCCACCGAGACCAACGACCACGACATGAGCGCCCCGCAGACGTTCGAGGGCGTGATCGCCGAGCAGTCGCCCGACAGACGTAAAACGCCGGTCGGTCAGGGCAGCAATACGGTAGAGCCTGTTGTGCGACGGGATTCGAGATCGATATGGGCCTGCTGAATTTCAGCCAGCGGCAGGCGTTGATCGATCCGGATGTGGACATCCCCCGCGCTGACTCGCTCAAACAACTCGCCAGCCGTTGAGTCGAGTTCCTCACGGGTGTCGGTGTAGGGCATCAGCGACGGGCGCGTCAGGAAGAGATGTCCTTTGAGTTTCGTGAGCGGCATCGGTGGAACGGGACCCGATGCGTTACCAAAGCTCACCATCGTGCCGAACTTCACTAGGCAGTCGAGTGACCCGTCAAACGTGTCTTTACCGATCGAGTCGTACACCACATCGACCCCGCGGCCATTGGTCAACTCTTTCGTCCGTTCAACAAAGTTCTCTCGGCTATAAACGATGACATGGTCGCAACCATGCGCTTTGGCCAACTCGGCTTTCTCGTCCGAGCCTACCGTACCAATGACCGTCACGCCGAGCTTACGGGCCCACTGCATAGCAATCAGACCCACGCCACCAGCGGCGGCGTGAAACAAAATCGTCTGGCCCGCCTGCACAGGAAAGGTTCGACGCAGGAGGTACTGAACCGTCATGCCCTTGAGCATCATCGCGGCGCCGGTCTCGAACGAAATCGAGTCCGGGAGTTTGACCAATGGCTTGGCCGGCATGATTCTGGCCTCGGCATAAGCACCCACCGGCCCGCCCGCATAAGCCACCCGATCGCCAACGGCAACATGGCTCACGCCGGCACCGATGGCTTCAACGACACCTGCGGCTTCGAGCCCGAGACCCGACGGCAGATTTAACGCATAAAGGCCGATGCGGCCATAGACGTCGATGTAATTCAGGCCAACTGCATGATGGCGCACCATTACTTCACCTGGCCCAGGCTGCCCAAGCTCGACATTTACGAGTTGAAGGACCTCAGGACCACCCAGCTGCTCAAGACGAACGGCTCGCACGGCTTTTTTTTCCATCTCGCTCTCCACTGACAAAAATTTAAAACGTACCGGGGAAGGTGCCCCCGTCCAGCAACAAGTTCTGCCCCGTCATGTAGCTTGCATGTTGGCTGCAAACAAACGCGCAAAGCTTGCCAAACTCTTCCGAGTGACCGAGACGACCGGCAGGGATCCCAGCAATGCGTTGGGCCCGCGCGGCTTCGAAAGTTGTATTGCCCTGACGGGCCGCTGATTCGATGTTGGATCGAAGCCGGTCGGTGTCAAACGCGCCTGGTAGCAAATTGTTGATCGTGACACCTTGGCGGGCAACTTGCCGCGCGAGGCCCGCCACGAATCCGGTCAGACCCGAACGGGCGCCATTCGAAAGTCCCAATGCGCCAATCGGTGACTTCACTGAACTCGAGGTGATGTTGACGATCCGGCCCCAGCCGCGCGCGGTCATCGAGTCGATCGTCGAACGAATCAGCTCGATCGGCGTCAACATGTTGGCATCGAGGGCCCGAATCCAGTCCTCGCGATCGAAACCCCGAAAATCGCCAGGCGGCGGGCCGCCCGCGTTGGTAACCAAAATGTCGAGATCCGGATGTGCGGCCAGAACCTGAGCACGGCCAGCCGGAGTTGTGACGTCGGCCGCGACTTCAATGACCGTCACCCCAGTTGCTTCGCGAATAGCCGCGGCAGCCTGTGCCAGCGGTTCAGCATTGCGGGCGTTCAAGACGATGTGGACGCCAGCCTCTGCCAGCGCCTGAGCACAGCCGAGGCCCAAGCCTTTGCTGGCACCGCACACGAGAGCCCAGCGACCCTGTATTCCTAAATCCATTTCAGTTCTCTCCTATGCTCAATCAACGCAATCGGCTCAACATCCAGACCGCGACGAGTACCACCCCAGTTCCTGCCAATTGTGCAACACCAATCCCCTCATCGAGGATCAGGGCCGCCATCACAATCGTCGAGACCGGCCCGATCATGCCAATTTGAGAAGCGACCCGCGAGCCTAATCGCTCAATTGCCATCATGACCAGAAACACGGGGAGAACGGTACACGCAGTCCCGTTGAGGAGCGATAGCCAGTAAACCGGAGCCGCCTGTGTCCAGAGTGCGTTCGGGCTGATCAAGAGCGCCTGGCCAATGCACGCAATCGAGGCGACGATACTGGCCCAAGCGGTTAATCGCAAGGAGCCTACTCGAGCGACGAGCTGGCCTCCGGCAACCAGGTAAATCGCATATGAGAATGCGCTGCTGATCACGAGGGCAGCCCCGATCATGACGGCTTTGAACTCTCCATCTAACCCGCCCTCTAGCCCACGATCCGACCGTGCGAGCGGAACAGTCATCAAGTCATGTCCAAAAACCACCAGGACCCCCGCGTAGGCCACGGTCAACGCAACGAGTTCTCGCGGGCTCGGGCGCTTACCCCCCAAGGCCACCGACAGCAGCAGGACCATCGTTGGATTCAGATACAAAATGACCCGCTCCAGCGCCGCCGAAATGTATTGCAGGCCCAGAAAATCGAGATAGCTGGCAGCGTAGTAGCCGGTCAAACCCAGACCAATAACTCGCCAGACATCTCCGGGCAGCCACCTCGAGCGTTCATCCATCGACGCGACGAGGCGCGACTGCCACCAGGCCACGGCAACAAAAAATGGCAGCGCAACGCACATGCGCAATGCGATCAAAGCAACCGCATCGACACCGTGTCGATAGGCCAGTTTGACGATGATGGCCTTGCCTGAAAACAGAATCGATCCCAGCAGGCCCAGTCCCAGACCGGTCAGAAATCGCCGGCGCTGGACCGGTTCGGCACGGGCTTGCAAACTCGATTCCACCCTGAAACTAAAACCGTCGATGCTAGCCCAGATCGACGCGATGGCGATTCGCGCGGCACAATGGACGCCACTCACCAACCCGCACAGCCATGCTGATTCGAAGCCTCGCTATCGCCGCGTTGACCCTGACGGCCATTGTCCTGATCCATGCTCAGGTCGCGCTATCGGGTTTGTCTGAGGCCTTTCAAAGCGTTGGCTATCCGACGCCCTGGTGGCCAAAACTGGCACTGTTCATGTGGCTCATTGCTGGAACACAGGCCGCAGTGGCGCTCTGGGGCGGGTGGCGCGTGATGCACGGTCGGGCGAGTGCGGCGTCCCGCTCTGATCTCAAGGCGGCGCTCTGGCTGATCTGTGCCTTGCACATCGTTCAGGGCGCAGGTGCAGGCGCGGTGGTGCCCGCGGATGCGCCTTTTCGCCCCGCGCCCCTCTCCTCGGTGATCGTGGTGCTGATCGCCACGGGCTTGCTCAGCCGAGGGCTGGCGCGTATCGACCGATCAACGCCGTCGACGACCGCCGCCGCCGAGGTTGCCCCCCAGGATTCCGCCCAAAACGCCACGGACGATCTCGCGACCGATTTGCGATCCGATCGTTCGAACGGCACTCCGCGCGACCGCTCCGATCATTGAGCTAGCCACACTGGCGGCCACGCTTGCACCCGCATTGGCACCCGCATTGCCTCGATCAAACAAACGATCCGACCACGATTCTGGTTGAGTCGATTGAGTCGAGGCCGCCGGGCCTGCGCCCACCCTTTGCCGGAGGCGCTCGTAGGCGCTTTCGCGGTCGATCGGCTGTTCGTATTTTCCGGCCAGGGCCGATGCTGCCAGGATCTGACCGCGCTCGGCCTCGGTCAACGGGCCGATCCGCGAAGCAGGAGGCAACACGAACCCGCGCTCGACCGGAGTCGGCCGACCCTGCTCGTCGAGAAAGGACACCAATGCCTCGCCCACCCCCAATTCGGTGATGGCGACCGTCGCATCAAACGCGGGATTGGCCCGTAAGGTCTCGGCCGCAACCCGAACGGCTTTCTGGTCGCGGGGCGTGAACGCCCGCAAGGCATGCTGGACCCGATTGCCCAGTTGCCCGAGCACAGACTCGGGGACATCCAATGGATTCTGGGTGACAAAATAAACGCCCACACCCTTGGAGCGGATCAAACGGACGACCTGCTCGATCTTCTCAACCAGTGCGGGCGATGCGCCGTCAAACAGCAGGTGCGCCTCGTCGAAAAAGAACACCAACAACGGCTGATCGAGATCGCCGACCTCGGGAAGTTGTTCAAAGAGCTCTGAGAGCAACCAGAGCAGGAACGTCGCGTAGAGGCGTGGCGCCTGCAGCAACCGGTCGGCTGCGAGAATGTTCACGACGCCTCGACCCCGATCATCGGTGCGCAGCAAATCGTCAAGTTCCAGCATCGGCTCGCCAAAAAACTGATCACCGCCCTGCTCATCCAGGCTCAGCAGGCTGCGCTGGATCGCACCGACGGATGCGCTCGAGACATTGCCGTACTGAGTCCGAAGTGATTCGGCATGCTCGGCGACATGGATCAACATGGCCCGTAGATCTTTGGTGTCCAGCAGCAACAATCCGCTGTCATCGGCGACCCGAAAGACCAGTTGCAGGACCCCCGTCTGGGTTTCGTTAAGACCCATCATGCGGGCCAGCAACAGCGGCCCCATGTCGGAAATCGTGGCTCGCAGCGGGTGCCCCGTCTGACCAAAAACATCCCACAGTGCCACCGGACACGCCGCGAAACGCGGTAACGGAACCCCAAGCCGCTGGCAACGCTCTCGAAACTTCGGTGACTCAGCGCCCGGCATCGACATCCCCGTCAAGTCACCCTTGACGTCTGCCATGAAAACTGGAACGCCAGCGCGGCTCAATCGCTCAGCGATCCGTTGCAGCGTGACTGTTTTCCCGGTCCCGGTTGCGCCGGTAATCAGTCCATGTCGATTGGCAAACGCAGGTAATAACCCGAACTCGTGGTCCATCACTTTGACAATCGGCAAAGCGGCGAGGGGTTCAGTTGTCTCAACAATTGGGTTCGTAGGGGCGTTTGTCATGGGGTGTCCAGTGATTCAGGGCGACCGTTCTGATCGACTTTCGACCGATTTCCGACCGATGCTAGAATTTTGTGCTTTTCATTGAGGAAATGCATCCACTATGGCTGGTCATTCCAAGTGGGCGAACATCCAGCACCGCAAGGGGCGACAGGATGAGCGGCGTGGCAAACTCTTTACGCGCCTGATCAAGGAAATCACGGTCGCCGCGAAACTCGGCGGATCAGACGTGAGCGTCAATCCCCGGCTGCGCTTGGCGATGGATAAAGCTTCCGATGCCAACATGCCCAAGGACACCGTCACCAAAGCGGTTCAACGGGGCTCGGGGCAACTCGATGGCGTTGATTACATCGAAATTCGGTATGAAGGATACGGGATCGGCGGCGCAGCCGTGATCGTCGATTGCCTGACCGACAACCGAACCCGAACGGTAGCTGAAGTCCGGCATGCCTTCGCCAAATATGGTGGCAACCTCGGCACCGACGGATCAGTCGCGTTCTTGTTTCGCCATTGCGGTCAGTTTCTCTTTGCGCCCGGCACCGTGACCGAAGACCGATTGCTTGAAGTCGCTCTCGAGGCGGGCGCAGACGACGTCATCCCGGATGAGGAAGGCGGCCTTGAAGTGTTGTGTGAGCCGGCGCAGTTTTCGGCCGTGCGCAACGCCTTGCAGGCAGCCGGGCTCCGGGCCGAAATTGGGGTCCTCACCATGCGCCCTGAAACCTCGACCGCCCTGAGTGGCGATGATGCAGAGCGGATGCAAAAGCTACTCGACGTGATCGAGAACCTGGACGACGTCCAGGACGTTTTCACCAACGCGGAACTGTCCTGATGCCCGAACTGTCTCATGACGGACTCAAGCTCCTGGTGGTCGGGGGCGGTGGACGCGAGCATGCAATTGCCTGGCGGCTGTTGCAATCCCCGCGCGCTCAGTCGGTTTTTGTAGCCCCCGGTAACGGCGGGACCGCTCGGGAGCCTGGGCTGATCAATGTTCCGATCGATGGTTCGAGCCCCGAAGGCATTTCGGCCCTCGTCACGCTCGTTGAGGCGGAAGGCATCGCACTCACCGTGGTCGGCCCCGAGGGGCCGTTAGCGGCAGGCATCGTTGACGCATTCCGATCACGTGGATTGCGCATCTTTGGACCCACTGCAGCGGCCGCCCAGTTGGAGAGCTCGAAGGACTTTGCAAAGGCCTTCATGACGCGACACCAGATTCCGACGGCGGCGTACGGCACTTTTACCGATGCGGCAGCAGCGCACGCGTATGTCGATCGCGAAGGTGCTCCGATCGTCATCAAGGCCGATGGCCTGGCCGCAGGGAAGGGTGTTGTGGTGGCGCAAACTCTGGCGGAAGCCCATGCGGCGATCGATGAAATGTTGGTGGGCAATCGGTTGGGGGGCGCCGGTTCGCGGGTTGTGATCGAATCATTTCTAGCCGGCGAAGAAGCGAGCTTCATCGTCATGGCCGACGGCGAGCATGTCCTCGCACTGGCGCCCAGTCAGGATCACAAGCGTCTTCGCGACGGGGATCAAGGCCCGAATACGGGTGGAATGGGCGCGTATTCCCCGGCTCCGGTCGTGACACCTGAGGTGCATGAACGCGCGCTGCGCGAAATCATCCTGCCAGCGATTCGTGGGATGGCTGCCGATGGAATCTCCTACACAGGATTTCTGTATGCGGGGCTGATGATTGATCCCCAGGGGCAGGTCAAAACACTCGAATTCAACTGCCGGCTGGGCGACCCGGAGACGCAACCGATCATGGCGCGCCTGCAGTCCGACCTGGTGGATCTGCTTGAGGCAGGGATCGATGGCCGACTCGATCAGGTGAGCGCCGAATGGAACCCGCAGGTGGCGCTGGGCGTTGTTCTCGCCGCCGCCGGCTACCCGGACTCGCCCCGCAAGGGTGACCCGATTCATGGCCTGCCGCTCGAGGGCAATAGACTCGCTCCTGACGTGATCGCCTTTCATGCGGGCACGCAATCCGACCAGGATCAGGTGTTGACCAGCGGCGGACGGGTCATGTGCGTGACGGCACTGGGCGATTCCGTTCGCGAAGCACGCGAACGGGTCTACGCCGCCATCGAGCACCTCGATTTCGCCGGCCTGCAAATGCGTCGAGATATCGGATACCGGGCACTCTAGCGATGAATGACCACACCCATTCAACCTCCAAGGGCGTCGTCAATGCGGGCGCTGTCGATACGGGCACCGTCGATTCCTCGGCTGTTCGAACCTGGCTCGTCGGACTGCAGCGCCAGATCGTCAACGCCCTTGAAGCCGAGGATGGCAGTCGTTTTCGCGAAGACCCTTGGCAGCGGGAGAGCGTGGCCAAGTCAGAACAATCAAAACAATCAGAACCAGTGGAAAAGCCGGCGCTGACTGGAGGTGGCGGACTGACCTGCATTCTCGAGGGCGGTGCTCTGCTCGAACGTGGCGGCATTGGGTTTTCGAATGTGTCCGGGACGCGTCTCCCACCCTCGGCCACCGCAGCGCGGCCGCAGTTGGTCGGGCGACATTGGGAGGCGATGGGCGTTTCGCTGGTTCTGCATCCCCGTAATCCGTACATCCCAACCGTGCATCTGAATGTTCGGTTTTTTGTGGCCCAGCCTGTTGAAGGCTCTGGTGAAGAGCCGATCTGGTGGTTTGGCGGTGGCATGGATCTCACGCCGTACTACGGTTTTGAAGAAGATGCGGCCCACTTTCATCGAACCTGTGCGGACGCACTCAAACCGTTTGGCGCCGATACCTACCCGCGCTTCAAAGCCTGGTGCGATGATTATTTTTTCCTGAAACATCGCGGCGAGCCTCGTGGTATCGGTGGCGTCTTTTTTGATGATCTGGCCGAACCCGATTTCGCCACTGCCCGCCGCGGTCATGAATATGGAGAACGTGAGCGCTCGTGGCAGGCCCTTCGACGCGGCCGTTACGTCGAATTCAACCTCGTCTGGGACCGGGGCACGCTCTTTGGTCTGCAATCGGGCGGACGCACCGAAAGCATCCTCATGTCGATGCCCCCAGGCGTGCAGTGGGCCTACGACCATCACCCCGAACCGGGATCACCCGAAGCCCTGCTGCTCTCCCATTATTTAGTGCCGAGGAAGTGGGTTTGACCCATGCACGCGTCGGTCTTTTCGGTGGCACATTCGATCCGCCCCATGTCGGCCATCGGGTCCTGGTTCGATCGGCCGCCCTCGCACTCAAGCTAGATCTGGTTCGCCACGTCGAGTCGGCCCGACCTTTACAGTCGAAACCTTGAAAGAGCTGCGTGCTGAAGTTGGGCCAGCGACGCAGTTGGTGTGGTTGATGGGCGCTGATCAGTTTGCCAACCTGCCGACCTGGCATCGATGGCAAGAGTTGCTCGATGTCACTCACCTCGCGGTAACCGCTCGAGGGCCTGAGGGGCTGACCGAACTCCCAGCGGAGATGCAGG
The DNA here is from genome assembly GCA_009922405.1 of Betaproteobacteria bacterium. Lineage (GTDB taxonomy): Bacteria > Pseudomonadota > Gammaproteobacteria > Burkholderiales > Burkholderiaceae_E > RFPW01. The sequence continues at coordinate 4,940 of RFVZ01000028.1, read as the reverse complement.
CGCTGTTGACTGCTCACGGCCGGGATGCCCTGCCCGAACCCATTCCGCGCGGCGCGGACAGTACCGACGGCGCTAATAGCGCCGGTGGCGCGGGGGGCATACAGAACCCGGGGTACGCTTGCGGAAGTATTGTGCTGTTTAGAATGCCCGCCGTCCCGATTTCGTCGACGGCGTTACGTCGGCAACTGCAAGCCGGTGACCGCCCTCGAGAACTCCTGTCGGATGGAGTCATTGATTTGATCGACCGCCTTGGTCTGTATCGATAACGGAGAGCCCCAGGCCCTATGGAATTGCGCAAATTGCAACGCGTCGTGGTCGACGCACTCGAAGATATCAAAGCTCAGGACATTCAAGTCTTTGATACCACCAAGCTGACCTCGCTCTTCGACCGGGTGATCATCGCCTCGGCGACTTCCAATCGACAAAGCCGCGCCATTGCTAGCAACGTCCGTGACAAGGCCAAGGCGGCCGGCAGCGACGTGATCGCGGTCGAGGGTGAAGAAACGGGTGAATGGGTCCTGGTCGATCTGGGCGACATCATCATTCACATCATGCAGCCCGCGATTCGGCAGTATTACAATTTAGAAGAGATCTGGGGTGGAAAAACCGTTCGAGTCCGACTCGGCGCGCCCGACCTGCCGTTGATTCCGAAGACCACCGCTAAGACCACCGCGGAGCCAACCATAAAGGCGCCACGGAAGCGCGTCGTCAAACCCAAGACTGCAGCGCCTCCAGACGCTCCAGCCGCTGACTCTGCTCCCTGATTCCGCCCACTGATTTCGCCTCCTGATTTCGCCCCCTGACTCCATCTCGCCACCATGCGTATCCGGGTGATTGCGGTCGGTCTCAAACCACCCGCTTGGGTCAAGGAAGCCGCCCAGGAATACGCCGATCGCCTGCCGCCGGAACTGCGACTGGAATGGACCGAAGTTCGCCCGGATGTCCGTGGTCCGAGTGGCCATGCGCCCGCATGGATGGCTGCCGAGGCGGTTCGAATTCGCGAAGCAATTCCAGGTGGGTCGACCATCGTCGCACTCGATGAACACGGTGACGATCTGACCAGTCGGGCATTAGCGGCGCGGCTTGAGCGCTGGCGCGACCGAGGTTCGCCTCTGGCGATACTGATCGGCGGCCCCGACGGTCTTGACCCGGCGCTCAAACGAGACGCGCATGAACGGGTTCGGCTCTCGAGCCTGACCCTGCCACATGCGCTGGTTCGGGTCGTCATTGCCGAGCAGCTTTTCAGGGCGTGGGCCATCCTGAGTAATCACCCTTATCATCGCGATTAATGCTGGCATTTGAATTCATTTGGCTCGCTTCACAGAGCCCCCGGCGACGCGAGCTTCTTGGCCGACTGGGCGTTCGAACGGAGCTGCTGGTGGCCGATTCTGCGATTGATATCGCCGAAGACGTCGAGGCGCTTGAAAACCCACTTGAAGGGGAGAACCCGACGCAATATGTCGAGCGGGTGGTTGCGGCCAAACTCACGGCAGCGATGGCCCGACATCAGCGGCGTCGACTCGAGGCGGCACCGATTCTGGTCGCTGATACGACGGTCGCCATTGGCGGGCGGATTCTTGGGAAGCCCGCCCACGCAGCGGAAGCCGTCGAAATGCTGAGTGCCTTGTCGGGACGGTCACACCGGGTCCTGACCGCGATGGCGATCGCCAGGCCCCGGATTCGATCGAAATTAAGCGAACCGCCCGTGCCGAGCGAGCCAACCGAGCCAACCGAGCCAACCGAGCCAACCGATGGTGAGATGGAATCTCGATGGCACCCCAAGATTTTGCGGGTTACCAGCCTATCGCGGGTGCGCTTTGCCCGCCTCAGCCGGGACCAGATCGATCGATATGTCGCCTCGGGCGAACCGATGGACAAGGCCGGAGCCTATGCAGTCCAAGGGGGGGCTGGCGCATTCATCCGGCGTATCGACGGCAGCGACACCGGGATCATGGGCTTACCCCTATACGAGGCGTCGCGGTTACTGCAAAGCGCTGGCGCGCTTCCAAGATAGGTCTTCAGCCCATGTCGGAAACGATCCTGATCAATGTCATGCCGCAGGAAGTGCGCGTTGGCGTCGTCCAGAACGGAACGCTGCAAGAACTCCACATTGAACGTTCGGGCGGGCGTGGTCTGGTGGGTGACATTTGCCTCGGGCGCGTCACCCGAGTCCTGCCTGGAATGCAGTCGGCGTTTGTCGATATTGGCCTGGAGCGCTCGGCGTTCCTGCACGTGGCCGATGTCTGGCAGGCGTCCGCTGAGATATCCAGTCCGGGTCCTTTGCCGATCGAGCGCCTACTCCACGAGGGTGATCGCCTGATGGTGCAGATCATGAAAGATCCCATCGGCACCAAAGGGGCAAGGCTGTCGACGCATCTCTCAATCGCAGGACGGTTTTTGGTTTACCTGCCGCTGGACCCCCATATCGGCATCAGTCAACGAATTGATGATGAGGGCCAGCGCGAAGCACTGCGCGCCCGCGTGCGCGAGGCGGTTCCGTCGGATGAGCGCGGCGGCTTCATTGCCCGCACGATCGCTGAGGAAGCCACCAACGCTGAACTCTCCGCCGATGTGCAATACCTGCGCAAACGCTGGAAGCAAATCATCGAAGGGAGCACAAAACATCCGCCGCCGGTTGTCTTGTGTCAGGAACTGAGCCTGTCACAACGAGTCGTGAGGGATCTGATCGGTGAAGACACTCAGACCATTCTCGTCGACTCGGCCGAGGCGTATGACGCCCTCCTTGCGTTTGCCCTGGACTACATGCCCTCCCTGGCAACGCGCTTAGCCCGGCATCAGGGCGACCGGCCGATCTTCGATCTACACGGCGTCGAGGACGAAATCGGACGCGCAATCGAACGGAAAGTGGGACTCAAATCGGGTGGCTACCTGATCATCGATCCCACCGAAGCGCTCACCACGATCGACGTCAATACGGGCGGTTTTGTCGGTGGACGCAGCTTCGACGATACGGTTTTCAAGACGAATCTTGAGGCCGCACAAGCGATCGCGCGACAGATGCGCCTGCGCAATCTGGGCGGCATCATCATTATCGATTTTATCGACATGCAAAACACGGAGCATCGCGAGGCGGTGCTGGCAGAACTCGGGCGAGCACTGGCCAAAGATCGGACTCGGACAACTGTGAGCGGTTTTACCACCCTGGGCCTGGTCGAGGTCACGCGCAAACGCACCCGCGAATCGCTCGCCCAACAACTCTGCGAGCCCTGCAAGGTCTGTAATGGTCGTGGGTCGCTCAAGACCGCACGGACAGTTTGTTATGAAATTCTGCGCGAAATCGACCGCGAAGCGCGTCAGTTCAATCCCAAACAGTTCCGGATTGTTGCCTCACAGGCGGTCGTTGATCTGTTTCTTGATGACGAAGCCGGATTTTTGGCCACCCTGACCGAGCGCATCGGCAGACCTGTGGCGTTAACGGTCGAAACTATTTATTCTCAAGAACAGTACGACATAGTGCTGATGTAGCGGGGGGTTACTCATCGACGTCCGTTGACTCTCGCACATCAGCCGAATCGGTCAGCCCGCGCCGCCGACCAATATCGTCGAAACACCTCAATCGGTGGATCACCAGCCAGAAGAGCGCCATGGGGCATGGTCGGATAGAGATCGGCCAGGGATGAAATCTCCGTGGGCGATACGCGACGCATGATGTGTTGCGCCCGCAAGCGGCCCGGATGATCCAATCCAGCCGCTGCGACCAGTTCGGCAAGCGCCTCGACCGTATTGTGATGAAAATTGTAAACACGCTGCGCTTTGTCGGTAACGACAAGCGCGCGCTGACGGATCGGGTCCTGAGTTGCGACACCGGTCGGACACGCGCCTGTGTGGCAATGCTGAGCCTGAATACACCCAACCGCAAACATGAAGCCCCGAGCGGCATTACACCAGTCCGCACCCAACGCCATCGTCCCAGCGATATCAAATGCTGTAATCATCCGCCCGGCGGCACCAATCCGAACACGTCCCCTGAGATCAAGACCCAACAGCGTGTTGTGCACCAGGCGGAGTCCATCTCGCATAGGCATCCCGACGTGGTCCATGAATTCGACGGGTGCTGCACCCGTGCCGCCTTCCTTACCATCGACCACGATGAAATCTGGCGTGATTCCAGTTTCTTGCATGGCCTTGGCGATCGCAAACCATTCCCAGGGATGACCAATCGCCAGCTTGAATCCGGTCGGTTTGTCACCCGAAAGTTCGCGCAATCGGGCGATAAATTCCAATAACTGAATCGGTGTCGAGAATTCACGGTGACTGGCGGGAGAAATGCAGTCGGTCCAGATCGGAACGCCGCGTGCCTCGGCGATCTCAGCCGTCACTTTGGGCCCGGGCAAAACACCGCCGTGACCGGGCTTGGCACCCTGCGAGAGTTTGACCTCGATCATGCGGACCTGAGGGTGAGTCGCCTGCGCCGCAAACCGCTCGGGGTCGAATCGCCCATCAGCGGTCCGACAGCCAAAGTACCCACTGCCAATTTCCCAAATCAGATCCCCGCCATGTTCGCGGTGATGAACGGAAATAGACCCTTCGCCCGTGTCATGCGCGAACCCACCCAGCTTGGCACCTCGATTCAGCGACTGAATGGCGTTGCCCGAGAGCGCGCCAAAACTCATCGCCGAAATATTGAATACGGAGGCATCGTAGGGTTGCGCTCGATCGCCGCCGATCCGGACCCTAAAGTCAGCTGGCTCGGCCACCTTGGCGGGCGCGATCGAATGGTTGATCCACTCAAACCCTACTGCGTAGGGATCAAATTGCGTCCCGAACGGACGCTTGTCGAGCACATTTTTGGAGCGCTGATAGACGATCGCGCGCTGTTGGCGCGAAAACGGTGCGGCCTCGGTGTCGCTCTCGATGAAATACTGGCGAATTTCGGGGCCAATAAATTCGAGCATGAAACGCAAATGCCCAATGATGGG
>RFVZ01000270.1 GCA_009922405.1 Betaproteobacteria bacterium | reverse complement strand
GGAAGTCAAGGTCACACTTGGGGGCTGTGCGGCTTAATCACGAATGGCAGAACCTACGAAAATTCGCGCACAGCTCATCACCAGCGGACCGACTGGCGCGTCCACCGTTGTAACCACCGGTGCACCCAACAGCGCGCTCGTGAGGATTCTGATGAATCACGACATGGAGACTGGGCTACGCTCAGACGCCGGCGGCAAGACCATCCCGGCGTGGTTTATCCAGACCGTAGTGATTCGCCATCTCGAGAAGACTGTGATGACCCTGCAGTGTGGGCCTGCCATCTCGAAGAATCCGTTTTTTCAATTCACGCTGCGTAACGCCAGGGCGGGTGAAAAAATCTCGGTGCAGTGGACCGATAACCGTGGCGAAACGCGCTCCGACGAAGCGACCATCGCCTGAGGCCCGCTCACGAGGCCTGTGCCTGCAATGCTGCTTCAAACAAGGACAGGGGCTGAGCACACCCAAATAAGTGGCCATGAAAAAGCTGACAGCCGTCGCCACGCAGTAATCGATATTCCTCCTCGGTTTCGACCCCCTCGGCGATGCAATCGACGCTAAGGTTTGAGGCCATTGCAATGATGGTTCGAACAATTGCCCGATCTTGTTGGTTCACTGTGATGTCACGCACAAAGGACTGATCGATTTTTAGCTGATCGATTGGCAATTTCTTGAGATAGCGCAACGAGGAATAGCCCGTACCAAAATCGTCGAGCGCGAACCGCACCCCACACTGACGCAAGGTGTCCATGGTGTGGGTCGCCTCTTCAATGTTCTCCAGCAACACGCTCTCGGTGAGCTCGAGTTTGAGCAGATGGGCGTTGATCTGGTGCGAAGCGATCGCCGATCGCACCTGATCGACAAAATCGGGTTGCCGAAATTGCCGTGCGCTGACGTTCACCGAGAGCAGCAGTCGATCCGTGCGCGGGTTTTTTTGCCAGGCTTCAAGCCGGATACACGCCTGCTCGAGGACCCAACGGCCGATTGGGATCACCAACCCGGTTTCTTCGGCGAGCTGAATAAATCGGCTCGGGCCGACCAACCCACGTTTGGGGTGATTCCAACGGACCAGCGCCTCCGCAGCAAATGGGATTCGGGATTGATCGACCTGCAATTGAAAATAAAGTTCAAACTGCATTTTTTGGATTGCTTCTCGCAAATCGCGCTCGAGCTCAGCCCGTTCAGCGATCGCCTCCTGCATGCGGTGATCAAAAAAGCGCAACCGGTTACGACCCTCGTGTTTGGCTTGATACATTGCGATATCGGCCTGTTTGAGCAGCTCGTCAAATTCGGCTTGATTTTCGCGAAACAAGGTGATTCCGATGCTGCCCGTACTGTGATGCGGGTGGGTCTCGAGCTCAAAGGGTTCGTCCAGACTCGCCAGGATTTTTTCCCCCACCGATTCGGCTCGGGCGCCGGCCTCGAGCGCGTGCGCACTCAGATCGGTCAAGATGACCAGAAACTCGTCCCCACCCAGGCGCGCCACGATGTCGCCTTCGCGCACACACTTAAGCAGACGCTGGGCGACTTGTTGCAACAACAAATCACCAACACCGTGACCACGGGAGTCATTTAGAAATTTGAAATTATCAAGGTCGATGAAAAGCAGCGCACCGTGCTCCCGACTGCGGGTGCCGGAGGCAAATCCGCGGTTGAGCCGCTGCGCCAAGAATCGGCGGTTGGGCAGCCCCGTGAGCGCGTCGTAAAAAGCGAGCCGCTGAATTTCATCTTCCGCTTCTTTGCGCATCGTGATGTCTGACATCGTCAGCACATAGTTTGCAACCTTTCCCTTGGAATCCTTAACCGCAGTCACGGTCAAATGCTGTGGGTAATTCTCACCACTCTTACGTCGATTTTTGACCTCACCTTCCCAATACCCCTTGGTACGAAGGACCGCCCACATACGCTCGCAATCAAGCCGCGCGTCGTCCTGCGCAAAAAGTATCTCCGGGGTCTGGCCGGCCATGTCCGCCGGCGCAAAGCCCGTGATCCGGGTAAACGAATGATTGACCTTCAAGACCTTAAATTGAGCGTCGGTGACGACCATCCCTTCTTGGGATTCGAACGCCGTGGCGGCAATGCGCAACTGTTCTTCAGCGCTGGTCATCTCGGTAATGTCGGTCGACACGCCGCCCAATCCAATTGCGACACCGCAATCGTCACGAAGCGGAAATTTCACCGTCATGAGGCGCCTGGGGCCCCGAAACCGTCGGCTTTCAACCATCTCCTCGGAAGCCACCGCTTCGCCCGTACTCAAGATATCCTGGTTAAAAGCGAGCGCCGGATCGGCCATTTGGTGTGCATCAAGGTCTTTTAACGTCCGGCCAAGAATGGCCTCTTTGCTCAGTCCGTAAAAATTCGCCAGCGCTCGATTAGCGAGCGTGAAACGATGCTCCAGATCGAATGCAAAGATCATCGAAGGCGTGCTGTCGAGAATCAACTTAAACACTTCCCGGTCCTGACGGAGGCTCTCCTCGACGAGTTTGAGCTCGTGTATATCCGTTCCAGAAAAAAACCCACCCCATCGGCCCGACGAAAACGCAATTCCAACAACAATTCTTCAAGGCGCTCGGTCGCAAGACACCAAGCCGCTCGGGCTCGGTCCTGGTCCTCGGGATGCAACGAAAGCGCCCAACCGTTGGCGAGGCTCTCGTTGAGGTGACGGCCGGTGTAGCTGGACCATCGTTGATTAAAGAAAATATATTCATCAACCGAAGCCGCAATCCAGACCATTGCCGGCACAGTCTCTGCCAGTAAACGAAACTCGTACTCGTTATTGAGACATTGCTTTTCGAGTAATAGATGCTCGGTTATATCGAGCGAGATGCCACAAAACCCGACCACTCGGCTATCACCGTCGCGTAGGGACGCTTTGACGGTCCAGAACGCGCGCGACTGCCCATCGGACAACACCACCCCACGCTCTTGACCGGACACGGGGATGCCGTCCCGAAGTACCCGCTGTTCATGTTCACGGTTGCGCTTCACCAGATCGGGCCCAAAAAAGTCGCTATCACAGCGCCCCACAATTCCCTCGAGGGGTGCACCCAACAGCACCTGAACCTGGCGGTTGACGTAGGTATAGCGGCCTGACAGATCGGTTGCGAACACATAGGTACCCGATCGTTCCAAAAGCGAACTGAGCGCTGGAATGAGAATCGGTGGGAGTGCCATCGTCGGACCCGGTGGTAAC
>RFVZ01000269.1 GCA_009922405.1 Betaproteobacteria bacterium | reverse complement strand
ACGTAAACCGCTTGCAGCAGGACATTGACAACCGTGAGGCCCGTTGCGCCGAAGAGCTTGAAATTGACCCAGGTTTCTGTGTCAAAGCGGTAGGCAATCAGCAGATTCAAGACCGCCATCAGGCAAAAAAATCCAACCCACATTGCGCTTAGGCGGTTCCAGACCGAATCGGGCAGCGTCAGTTGATTCCTCATCATGCCCGCCAGCGCATTGCGGCCGCGTAGTCGAGCGCCCACCAGTAACAGGACGAATAAGCCGTACAGCACCGTAGGCTTCCACTTGATGAAGGTCTCATCCTGGAAGAGGAGGGTAGCCCCGCCAAACACCACGATGATGACAAGGGAGGCCCACCGCATCGGTTCGATTTGCCTTCCGGTCAGTTTCATCCACGCCAGCATGACGACCGTCATTGCGATCGCAACTCCAGTTGCGAAATACAGGTTTACAAACTTATAGGTGACGTAGAAGACGACGATCGGCAGAAAGTCCACGAGAAAATTCATGGATTCTGCTCAGTGTTCGGGGCAGCGGGTTCAAATCGGAGCGCAGCGGAATTAACGCAATAGCGCAACCCGGTTGGTTTGGGGCCGTCCGGAAACACATGGCCAAGATGGGCGTCACACGAAGCGCACAAGATCTCCGTGCGGATCATTCCGTGACCAGAGTCGACACGCTCTGAAATCTGGGATGCCTCAAGAGGCTTCCACCAGCTTGGCCAACCGCTGCGCGAGTCGAACTTGTGATCGGAAACGAACAAGCTGGAACCACAACAAACGCAGCGATACGTGCCGGGCTCCTTGTGGTCGCAATATCGCCCGGTAAAGGCTGGCTCGGTGGCGCCGCGTCTTGTGACGGCATACTCGGTTGGCGTTAGCTGGCTGCGCCAGAACGTGTCCGGATGTTCGATTCGGGTGGGGGGTGCCATAAAAATTCCGATGGGTTATCGCAAACACGACCGACAGCGACGAGCAGGTGAGTGTTATCGGACCAATGGGTTGTCGAACCAATGAGTTGTCGGACCGAGGGGTTCACGACTGACAGCGATGGCGTTCAGTTTAATCGCAAGCGAGAATGGGGCCTTAGAAAACATCAAATTGATCGTCGGGGGACAAAAATGCTTGGACAAATGATGAAGATGCCGCTGCTGATCTCGTCGATCTTGCGGCACGCTGCACGCCACCACGGGCACGTTGAGGTGGTTTCACGCCGGGTAGAGGGCGATATCCATCGCTACACTTGGGCCGACTGTGCCGTCCGTGCACGGCAACTCGCAAGCGCCCTGGAGTCGATTGGGATCGAGCAAGGCGATCGAGTCGGGACACTCGCCTGGAATGGCTACCGGCATCTGGAGACCTATTATGGTGTCTCGGGTTTGGGCGCGATCACGCACACGATTAACCCAAGGCTCCATCCGGATCAGATTGCCTGGATGATTGGTCACGCCGAAAATGCCGCAGTTGCCTTTGACCTCACCTTCTTGCCCATCGTTCGCTCGATCGCCAACCGCTGCCCCTCGGTGAAGACCTGGATTGCGTTATGTGACCGATCCCTGCTGCCGAACGAAGCCGAGATTGAGACTGGAATTCCAAACCTGATTGCCTATGAGGACCTGATTCAATCGGGTTCGGAGCAATGGAATTGGCCACAGTTTGACGAGCAACAGGCATCAGGTCTTTGCTACACATCCGGAACGACGGGTGACCCCAAAGGTGTTCTGTATAGCCATCGTTCGACAATTCTGCATGCCTACGCCTCATGCTTGCCAGATGCGTTTGGATTTTCGGCCCGGGATTGCATCCTGCCGGTCGTACCCATGTTTCACGTCAACGCCTGGGGCATTCCTTATGCTGCAGCACTGGTCGGTGCCAAGCTGGTATTTCCGGGCCCCAACCTCGATGGGCGGTCGCTTTACGAGCTATTTGAGGCGGAACAGGTCACTTTTTCGGGAGGCGTGCCAACCATCTGGTTCGGCCTTCTCAACCATCTCGAGAGTCACCAACTGCGATTCTCCAGCCTGAAGCGCACCGTGATTGGCGGCTCGGCTTGCCCACCCTCGATGATCCGCGCATTCCGTGAACGTTACGGTGTCGAGGTACTTCACGCCTGGGGGATGACCGAGCTTTCACCGCTGGGCTCTGTCTGCGCGCTCCAGAACAAGCACCTGTCTGAACCGCTCGAGGCGCAACAACGCCGGCTCGAAAAGCAGGGCCATGCATTTTTCGGGGTTGATCTCAGAGTCGTCAATGACGCCGGCGAGGAGTTGCCTTGGGATGGCGCATCGCAGGGGCACCTCCAGGCCCGGGGGCCTTGGGTAATTGAGTCCTACTTCAAATCTGCGGGCGGTAATCCACTGACTTGTGACGCTCAAGGCGAGGGTTGGTTTCCAACCGGTGATGTCGCCACAATGGATTCCGATGGTTATCTTCAGATCACTGACCGAAGCAAGGATGTGATCAAGAGTGGTGGCGAGTGGATCAGCTCTGTCGATCTCGAAAATCTCGCGGTTGCCCATCCTGGCGTGGCGATGGCGGCGGTAATCGGCATCCCCCATCCAAAATGGGATGAGCGTCCACTACTGGTGGTGGTACCAAAGCCCGGCCTGGTGCTTGAGCGCAGCGAGCTTCTTCAGTTTTTTGATGGCAAAGTACCGCGTTGGTGGGTTCCCGACGACGTGCAATTCGTCGACTCAATCCCCCTCGGGGCGACCGGGAAAATGCTGAAGAACCGGCTACGTGAACAGTTCAAGGATCTGCCGTCGACTGACAGCTGATTGATGATGAGTATGAGTATGAGTATGAGTACTGCCAACGGTTTTCCGATCTCCATTCCTTTCGTCGAAGACCTCGGGATCACCCTGGTTTCCGCCGAGTCGGGACGCTCTGTGATTCGACTTGAAACCGAATTGCGTCACCTGAACTCTTGGGGCGTCGTCCATGGTGGGGTCGTGATGACCCTTCTGGATGTCGCGATGGCCAGCGCGGGGCGATCTCTGCGGACTGACTTGGGGACAGGCGGCAACGTAACGATTGAAATGAAGACGAGTTTTTTACGTCCAGCACGGGGTCGAATCGAAGTCCATGGTGTCTGTCTCCACGCGACAGCAACCATGGCCTTTTGTGAAGCCGAATTGTTTGGCAACGACCAACAAGTCGCAGCAAAATCCAGCGGAACTTTTAAGTTCTTTCGTCAGCT
>RFVZ01000268.1 GCA_009922405.1 Betaproteobacteria bacterium | reverse complement strand
CTTCAACTCCATCCAGGCGAAATCGCAGACCACCGCGACAGCGGACCCTCAAAAGTGCGGGCTGCACGGTGACGAGATCGTTGATGTGCGCCAAACAACCCCAGGGGAAAACGCTTGGAATTTGCCCTGGCCTTTGGACCTCATCGCCCTCCGATAGCCAGACTACTCCGAAAGCGGTGCCGTCCTGAAAGCAACGCCGGATAAGATGGAGATACCGAACTTCGAAGATTTGCAGCTGCAGCCTGCCATCGGGAAACAAACCGTGGCTCAGGGGAAAAAGTGGCAATCGACTCACGGAAGAAGAATATTTTGATTCACCGTCTCTATGGATCGGTGACCGCAAAAGGCCATGGTGAGGTCGAGTTCCTTGTGAATAATCTCGAGCGCCTTGGTCACACCCACCTCGCCCATCGCACCGAGGGCGTAAAGAAATGCCCGCCCAATATAAGTGCCCCGCGCCCCAAGCGCCCAAGCCTTGAGAACATCCTGCCCGCTGCGGATCCCACCATCCATATGGACTTCAATTTGATTCCCGACTTCAGCAACGATGGCTGGTAGAGCCTCGATACTGCTCTGGGCACCATCGAGTTGCCGGCCGCCATGGTTACTGACGATAAGCGCATCAGCGCCGGAAGCGACGGCCAACCTCGCATCTTCAGGATCTTGAATTCCTTTCAGAATCAATTTGCCGCCCCAGCGATTTTTGATCCACTCAACGTCGGCCCAATTCAGGCAGGGATCAAACTGCTGTGCAGTCCAAGCTGACAAATTGGCCATATCGCTCACGCCCGACACATGACCGACGATATTGCCGAAGGTACGACGCTGAGTCCCCAACATCTCGAGGCACCACGCCGGCTTGGTCATCAGGTTGAGAATATTGGCGAGCGTTGGTTTGGGTGGCGCCGACAGCCCGTTCTTTAAGTCTTTATGACGCTGACCGAGGATCTGTAAATCCAGGGTGAGGACCAGAGCATCGCAGCCGGCGTTGCGCGCCCGCTCGATCAGGCGCTCAACAAACCCGCGATCGCGCATGACATACAACTGAAACCAGAACGGCTGTTTGGTGTGGGCCGCAATATCCTCAATCGAGCAGATGCTCATCGTGCTGAGGGTGAAACGGATCCCGAACTTTTCTGCAGCCCGCGCGGCAAGTATCTCGCCGTCGGCATGCTGCATCCCGGTCATACCAGTTGGAGCAATCGCTACAGGCATTTTGACGGGGATACCAAGCATCTTCGTCGCGGTGCTGCGCCCGTCCATATTGACCGCAACGCGCTGGCGCAACTTGATCTTCTGAAAATCGTCCGAATTGGCCCGGTAGGTGCCCTCGGTCCAGCTGCCGCTATCGGCGTAGTCGTAAAACATCCGGGGCACACGCCGCTCGGCCAGTACGCGCAAGTCTTCGATTGTTGTAATGACAGACATAGCAATTCGGGAAGTTCAGGGGTCAGCCCCAATATTCCACGGTGATCTGATCATCCGTCAATGATTGGAATCCCTTGCACTCAGATCCCAAAGCGACCCCTGCCAATGGGCGATCTGGCCCTGACTGCCGCAGGCATAGCAATTCCAAACGATAACCCCGTCGGCCCGGGTCTCGGTGTCGACCTGGTCTTTGAAACAACTCAGGCATTCGGGACCCAGATGATCGACCCGCTTGAGGTCGGTCTCGTGGGCCACGACGGCCGCTAAAAATTGCCCCAGCCGGCGTTCAGCCCCTGAGGCGGCTGACAGGCATCCCTTAGCATCCAGAAAATCCCGCAAATCAATGCCCTGCATGGCAGCGACCAACCCTGAAGATCCTGACTCTGGATAGTCTAGGCTAGCTCGGCGACAATCCGTTGTCCGTCCCACAATTTCCGATCAGCCAACCCGATCAGCCGACCCGATTAGCCCAACTTTTGATACTGAAATGAAAAAACTACTTACCCCGATGGTCCTGAACGGCCTGACACTGCCCAACCGCATTGCGATGGCGCCCCTGACCCGGTGTCGCGCGGATGCAAACGATGTCCCTCAGGCAATGTCGACCCGGTATTACACGCAACGCGCCAGCGCTGGGCTGATCATTACCGAGGCCACCAACATTTCATCGGAAACCTGCTCATTTGAGCGGGCCCCCGGCATTTACAGTCAGCCTCAAGTTGATGCCTGGCACCAGATCACCGATTCGGTGCGCATCGAGTTGCTCAACCATGTCATCACCCTTGAGGTAGAAAGAAAATAACCGAGTAAATAATCCAAGCATCAACAATAGCCAGCACAGCTAGGGCAGAAAAGAATATGTACAGTTTCATGTTAATTCTTTAGGTAGTAGGGAATTGTAGTTAAGTCGTGAGCAAGTGCAAAATCCATCATCGATTCATAGTAAGTGAAGTCAGGGAATTTATCACGAATCTTGTCAAAATACTTGTCTTCAAAAATCGTAACCTGAGTATTATTTTTTTTTGCATTAAAGCAACTTTTTATGAAACGATCATGTTCTTCATTTTTATGAAATATGTTAAAGATTCTGAAATTATACATGTTATTATATTGTAAAGAACGTTGATATATCACATATTTTGAAAATCCATAATAATCGGTAGGAATCGTGTATATATCTGTTTCTTTTCTATTTAATATGTCACTACTTCTGTCATATATTGCTGCAGAATCAAAATTGATAATCATCTTGAATCTATCTGCAAATTTCAATAGATTTTCTAGCATTATTAGATTATTATGAGTAACATCGCCATTTTCTTCCTTTGTTCTTCTCCCTCCTAATATTGCAGTATGAACTAATATGTCAAACGTATTTTCATTGAGATATTTTTCAATATCAAATTGATTCAATACATTCAAATCATTTCTGGATAAATTTGTTATTTCGTAATTTGGTAATGATAAATTATTTTTAATCATTTTGGCAATATTTCCATTTCCTCCTGTATAGGATACTTGCACATGGATTCTGTCGCCGGTATTTACCCTCACGGAAGCATTGTAGAAATTCGCTACAAGGTCTGTCGCGCCAAGTGTAACTGTGAAGGCGGTAGATGCTATAGAGCCTCCAAATGGTGTAACTCTTACAAGAACCGTGACATCATGTCCAGTTCCTGCGGCTCCAGCCACTCCAACTGCGAGTCCTGCTATAAGTGATGGTTGTTGAACACGGAAATATGCCTGGGGTGTTCCAGTGTCTGGGAAACCTGAGCCGCCGGC
>RFVZ01000267.1 GCA_009922405.1 Betaproteobacteria bacterium | reverse complement strand
TCAGTCCTGATCCCCGCACCCACCACCGAAACCCGCACTCAGTCCTGATCCCCGCACCCAGTCCTGCTCCCCGCACCCACCTCCGAACCCGTACCCAAACGTCAAACGCCCCCCGTCGGGTGCGTCAGGTCAACCCAAAGGACGGTCTCGGGCCGTTCTGCCGGTTCGATGTCGAGATTGACCGCCACCGCCTGGCCGTCACTGCGACACAGAACGCACTCGAGCACTTCATGCTCGCTGGCATTGATCTCCTGGTGCGGTACATAAGGCGGTACGTAGATGAAGTCACCCGGACCCGCCTCGGCAACGAATTCCAGCTGATTGCCCCAGCGCATCCGGGCGCGGCCTCGAATCACATAAATGACGCTCTCCAGCGGGCCATGATGATGGGCGCCAGTCTTGGCGTTGGGATGGATATGAACCGTACCGGCCCATAATTTTTGGGCACCCACCCGTGCAAAATTAATCGCTGCCTTGCGGTCCATTCCCGGGGTCGAGGGGACGTTGCCATCGAGTTGATCGCCGGGGATCACTCTAACGCCATCGTGTTTCCAGGCCTGCGCCTCGGTTGGGGCGGTCGAGCCAGAATGGCCGTGTTCATGACTCGGACGTTGGTTGAGGCTATGACTGGGATCAGAATGGTCGGTCATGGACGTCTCGGATTTCGTTATTTAGAAAGCGGAGTATCCCACCATGGTGAGGTCCCACTCGCAGTATTCTTTCGCCCTCGTTATCACCACATCCTTGGCTGACAGCATTGATTCCTGGGTCGCCCGGCATGCCGCGTGCCCTCGCGAACCAGATTTTTCTTTGGGCTGATGGACTTGTAGGGAGTCTCGTGGTCGCAAGTCAAGGGGTAAGCGGCGCTGTTGCCGGCACTCCCGCGGCAGTCGCTCATTTTGAGCGTGCTCTGAGTGAATCCGAATGGTTGACTGGGGTGCCGCACCAGATCCGCTTTAGACACAGTGCGTGCAAGACGCTGCCCTTTGGGCGCTTGAGTGTCAGAGTAAAACCCTCTTTAGTGACGTTGGGACTGCCATCAATGGGGCTGTTGCCGGAGCCCAATCAAGATGATGAAACCCACTTGCATCCACATTTGTGGCGCGAGTTGATGGCGCGTAGCGATTGTGTTGTGCTGGATAACCGAAATCATTTTGAGTATCGGTTGGGTCATTTCAAGGGCGCGATTGATCCTGAGGTTCATCACTTTCGAGATTTCGTTGCATTTGTCGAGGCCCGGGCGCCGGTTTGGCGCGCTCAGGCCCGGCCCGTTGCGATGTACTGCACGGGTGGGATCCGGTGCGATCTGACGGCTCCATGGTTACGTAGCCTTGGACTTGAGGTTTGGCAGTTAGACGGTGGCATCCTCAATTATTTTGAAACCATCCCAACCGCTGAAGCGGACTGGGAAGGCGATTGTTTTGTTTTTGATAATAGGATTGCGCTCAACACGAATCTTGAGGAAAGTTCAATTTCCGCGGAGGCAGTCTACGATCCAACGTTTCCTGATGAGCGATGGCGCCTTGACCGTGCGCAACAGCTTGACCGCTCCGTGCAGCTCGATCGAGCGGGTGACTTAGAAGAGGGCGGGGACGTGATTTCGGCCGAGTCCGATAGCTACAGGCCATAAGCGAAGGGCCATGAGCCGCAAGCCCGCCCCGCCTGTGATTGACGGCCTGAGTGCAAGTCGGGTCGTGATGGTCGATGGTCCATGGACAACGGTGGGTGAATTCCTGACGGCGCGGTTCCCCGCGGTACCCGATTGGCCAAGGCGACTGCAGAGCGGCAGAGTGCTGGATATGCAGTTGCAATCGCTCAATTCGGAATCGCCCTGCTATCCCGGTAAGACGCTCTGGTACTGGCGTGAACCGCCAACGGAACCTCGGGTGCCGTTTGAACTGTATGTGCTTTATCAGGATGATGAACTGGTGGCGGTCGATAAGCCCCACTTTCTGCCGGTCACGCCTGGGGGCCGGTACCTCGAAGAAACTGTACTCGTGCGACTCCAGCGATCGCTCGGGTTACAGAGTCTCGCACCCGCCCACCGACTGGACCTCGAGACGGCGGGGGTGGTTCTGTTTACGGTCGTGCCCGAGGTGCGGGGGCGCTATCAGTCCCTGTTTCGTGATCAACTCGTTGAGAAGACCTACGAGGCGATTGCCGTCTGGCCCACGGACCTATCGTTTCCACACGTGGCACGATGCAGAATTCAGGAACGTGTTGGTGCCCAGTTCATGCAGATGGAGATCGTTCCGGGCGAGCCGAATGTTGAAACATTGATTGAGGTCATTCGCGGACGCGCTGGGTGTCTTTCGCACTTCAGGCTGACGCCGCGCAACGGGCGCAAGCACCAGCTGCGGGCTCAGCTCTCAGGGTTGGGGATGCCGATTGTGGGTGACCGGATTTACCCCGATCTAAAGCCGCCGTCGGGGCCCGGACCGGACTATTCCAATCCTTTGCAATTGTTGGCTCGTGAGGTCATATTCATCGACCCGATTTCGGGGCAGCGGCGTTGCTTCACCAGTCGCCGCCACCTATCCGGGCTGTCTCGATTACTTTCCGTTGATTCCGAGTAGTTCGACTTCAAAAATCAAGGTGGCATTCGGGGGAATGACACCGCCAGCGCCGCGCTCGCCATACGCGATAGCGGGTGGGCAGGTGAGCTTCGATTTGCCGCCTACTTTCATTTTCTGGACTCCCTCGGTCCAGCACTTAATGACACCGTTTAGACGGAATTCGATCGCTTCATTGCGCTGATAAGAACTATCAAATTCTTTGCCGTCTGGCAGCGTGCCGCGGTAGTGGACTTTCACCCGGTCGGTCGCTTGTGGACTGGCACCGGTCCCCTCGCGGAGAGATCGGTAAACGAGGCCAGACGCGGTGACTACTGCACCGGCTTCTTGAGCCGCGGCTGCGGTGACGGGATTAGGGGTTTGAGCATTGACCATTTGAAGCGGCAACAGACTGATTGAAAGCGTCGCGATGAATTTTTGAAGGTTCATTGGGATTGCGGAGATTGAGGCATTGTGTGGTCCATCATGCCAGATCTGCTAGACCTGCCAGAGTTGCAATGAGCCGAATGACCCGACTGCCTGCCCGCCGATTGCTATTACCGGTTAACGCGTTGAGGACTCGGCCTCGGCTATTGCTGTCAATTGGGGTTGGGGTGCTTTCTTTTTTCGCCCTGTCACATCAGATCGAGCAACACGCGGGATCGAGGTTTCTTGTC
>RFVZ01000266.1 GCA_009922405.1 Betaproteobacteria bacterium | reverse complement strand
CTCGTTTCAATGCGCCAGTTGCTGGACCACGCTGCGGAGGCTGGCTACGGAATTCCGGCGTTCAATGTCAACAACCTGGAACAAGTACAGGCCATCATGGCTGCGGCTTCGGAAGTCGACGCACCGGTCATTATGCAGGCTTCGGCCGGCGCTCGGAAATATGCCGGTGAAGGGTTTTTGCGCCATCTGATCGAGGCGGCTGTCGAGACCTACCCCCACGTGCCCGTTGTCATGCATCAAGATCATGGCCAGTCGCCGGCGATTTGCACTCAGGCGATGCGGCTTGGGTTTTCGTCGGTGATGATGGACGGATCACTGGAAGAAGACGGTAAAACGATCGCCTCCTACGATTACAACGTCGAAGTCACTCGGCGAGTCGTTGACATTGCCCACTCGATTGGCGTCACAGTTGAGGGCGAACTCGGTTGTCTGGGCTCACTCGAGACCATGAAGGGCGATAAAGAGGACGGGCACGGTACCGAAGACACGATGACCCGTGAGCAACTGTTGACGGATCCTGAGCAGGCAGCCGACTTCGTTCAGCGGACCCAGGTCGATGCGCTCGCGATCGCGATCGGCACCAGCCACGGTGCTTACAAATTTTCGCGTAAACCGACGGGCGATATCCTGGCGATTGAGCGGATCCAGGCGATTCATGAGCGCTTGCCCAATACCCATCTCGTGATGCACGGGTCGTCAAGCGTGCCGCAGGATTTGCTGGCCCGAATCCGCGAGTTTGGCGGGGATATGAAGGAAACCTACGGCGTGCCGGTTGAAGAGATTCGGCACGCGATTAAGTACGGTGTCCGCAAAATCAACATTGATACGGATATCCGGCTGGCGATGACTGCGGCAATCCGTGAGTATCTTGCCCGTCATCCTGAGAAGTTCGACCCGCGGGATTACCTCAAACCGGCAACCGCCGCCGCCAAGGCGATTTGTAAGCAACGCTACGAAGAGTTTGGTTGCGCGGGTCAGGGCTCAAAGATTCGTCCGCTTAACCTCTCCGTCATGATTGATCGCTACAAGCGCGGAGAGCTCGCTCAAGTCATCCACTGAATTTGTGGCGCACCCCCTCGGGGGGGCGTGAGGGCGCAGGGGTGGTGTCGTTGAGGTGGGGTCGTTGATCTGGTAATCACTGGCGACGGAATGCAATAGTGAGTTCGCCGACCCGTAATCCCCAAAACAACATATCCGCCCGATTTAGCAGGGTGCCCTCATCGACGAGGATCATCCAGTCGTCCACGCGCACGTCGAGCGAACTTCCACTGTACGGAATACGCAGGACATAGGCCCAGTTCAGGACGTTTCCTGCGGCGGTTCCGCTGGCACCCCCGATCACATCGCCTGCTTCGCCCCGGTACTGCCCAGGGGATTGCTCTGTGATGTGCCAGACCCGAGTTTGCCGTTCACCATCTGACCAGACGAAGCGCTCATCCAGGGTCCCGAATGGGCGGCCGTCCTTGGTCTCCCATTTGGCATCGATATCGACAACGAAACGCCTGAGCACCTTGCCCGAGCGATCTTGCACCATCCCCCAGCCACGGACGGGTCCGTTGAAATACGTCTTGATGTCCAGTTTCGGCGTGGCGCTCGCATACTCGATCGGCTGAGGCGATGCGCACCCAGTTAACTGCGTTGCACCGAGAAGTCCTAGCGGGAGCAGTAGTGCGGCGCTGATCGATCTCAGCCGAGATAATGTCGCTGATTTTAGAATCATATGTTTGACCTGGTTGAGTTTGGACTAGTCATGCCCATTGGGCAGCATGCCATTCAATGAGATCGTCCAGGCCAATGTGATTGCGTTGGGTGCTTGGCTTGAATCCGGTCGTTTGTTCTGTCGTTCGTAAACTCGTCCAACTGGAGCGTTCCTGGAAGCTGTCGCCGTCTGCGCAAGTCCCTGCGCTGCTGGCGTTCATGAAATACGTACTGCGAGTGAGAATGACAGCAAGCCCCGCGCTGCTCGCCGCCCTGACGCCGTTGGGCGAATCCTCAACGGCGAGAATCTGATCCTTGGCAATCCCCAGCTTTAGAAGGTGCGCTGTGGCCCGCTCGTAGACTTCGGGGTGCGGCTTCTTCGCGGACACATCTTCGCCGCATAGGATGATTTCGAACCACTGGGACCATTGCGCGCCGAGGTGTGCGATCAGAAGCGCTTCGACGTTGCTACGGCTCGTTGTCGTTACGACTCCTTGAATTATTCTGCGGTCTCGCGATTCGGTGAGTAATTCAAGGACGCCGGGACGCAGCGGAATCGGATGTGAATGCATACGTTGCGCGTAGAGGCTGTTTTTTTGTTGATGCAAGCGCAGGGCGAGCGCCTCGCGATCTGCGCTCACGGAAGGCGCCTCCGGCTGAGTCATTAGGTCATGCAAAATCCGCTCACGACCACCGGTAATGTCGAGCAGTTCGCCGTAGCGCGCAGTATTCCACCTCCATGGCAGAGCAGCGCGTTCAAAGGCCAGGTTGAAGGCGGGTAAGTGGCCGTCACGCTCAGTTTCGGCGAGCGTACCGTCCACATCCCAGAGAATCGCCCGAAGCACGGGCGTTGACTGCCGTGAAGACATCGGTGACACCATCGTTGACCGCATCAGTGAGCCTGAATGTTTCGATCCTTGGCCCCGCTGGTTGATTGTATTTTGATGACGTACTCGGCCATCTCGGGTAGCGATCGGAACACGCGGTCGGGGTTGGCCTCGGTGATCGGAACGCCGCTGTTATAGCCATAGGGGACTGCCCAAGCGGCCACTCCAGAATTCTTGGCGGCCAGCACATCCGTCGCTGAATCCCCGATGTGGGCGACATACTCAAGTGGTATTTCGAGTGTGGTCGCAACATGTAGCAGAACGCTGGCATGCGGTTTCTTTTCAGGGAGGCTGTCGCCGCCGATGACGAGTTCGAACGACGTCGCCAGCCCGTGAAATTCGAGCGCATGAATCGCGTGCCGATAGTCTTTATTGGTTACACAGACAAGTCGCAAGCCGCCCGCTCGGAGTCGTTCGAGCGCCTCGTGTGTGCCCGGGTAGGGCTTCGAGCTTGTGCCGGTAGTCTCGCCATAGTGGTCATCAAAACTGGCAAAGAGCTGTTCGAAGCTCATGCGGTGTTCGACCCCCGGATCCTGCGCAATCACCTCATTTCGCAGGGCGTTGATGAGCGCGCGGCCCCCATGACCAATGTATGCCGTAATCCGGTCTTCCGGCCGCCGTTCCAAACCATGTGACTCGAGCGCGCGGTTGGCC
>RFVZ01000265.1 GCA_009922405.1 Betaproteobacteria bacterium | reverse complement strand
GGGGGCAGGATCACGTGTATTGAGGCAGGCATCTTCCCCAATGCAGCCATTGCTGAGGGCTTTTCCGCCGCACAGCGTTCGCTCGCGCCGTCCGTCCGATTTGTTTGGATTGACGGTCAAGATGCCACGCGTTATCGCCAGGCTTGGCAGGGCGCAGATGTCTTCGTTTCACTTTCTGACAACATTCAGGAAACCTTTGGCCTGACGCCCGTAGAAGCCATGGTCGCAGGATTGCCCGTGGTCGTCTCCGACTGGGACGGTTACCGTGACACCGTTCGCGACGGCATCGATGGATTTCGGATTCCGACAATATTGCCGCCCTCCAACACCGGTCAGGACTTGGCCATGCGCCATTCCCTTGGCGTCGACACTTATGATTTCTATATCGGCCGCACCAGCATGGCCACCGTCATCGAACCGCAGTTACTGGCCGCCGCCTGCCTGCGCCTCGCCGCCGATCCCGCGTTGCGCCAGACCATGGGAGCGGCTGGGCGACAAAGAGCGCTCGCAGAATTCGACTGGCCGGTCATTTTGCGCCGCTATGACGCGTTGGCACTTGAACTCGCGGAGCTGAGACGTGTTGCTGTCGCCCAAGGCGCCAGCACTGCTTCGCACGCATGGCCGCAGCGGGCCGACCCCTTTGCACGCTTCAGCCACTTCTCAAGCGCCACGTTGAGCGGAGGCTGGCAAGTCGCAGTTGCACCGGATGCCCGCAAACGGCTCGACCAGCTACTGGCGTTGGCGATGACCAATTACGCGTTCGGGAGCGGAGTGTTGACTTCAGAGTCACTGATATCACTACTTGAGGCCATCATTTCAAAGCCTGATCAGACCGTTCAGAGCGTGCTGGTGAGCACCAAACTGTCGACCCCTGAGGGCGTTCGAGCGTTCCAATGGCTCTGGAAACTGGATTTGATCCGAGTGACGGTCGGGTAGTCAAACGTCGCGATGGGGTAGCGGTTCGGATCCCAACGGCGCTCGGTTCTGGTCCTTGCCGGGTAGCGTGCGCCGAATGCCCTGTCGATCGACAGAATTAAGAAAAGTCTCGGTCGACACACTAAACTGTGCAGCGAGCGCCCGGACCAGCCGAATATCAAGGTCACGCTTGCCCGTGAGGATCTCAGAGACGGCGCCCTGACTGCCGATCTCTGGCGAATCACCTCGCTTTAGATCGTGCTGGGCCATTAGGAACTTGAGCGCCTCGTAATCCGCGACGAGATCGGCAACAACACGGATCAACACAACCTGATTGAGGAGGGCTATTTCGATAACTGCTACGCCTTTGAACTGTTCCTTGAGGATGTCCAACACCGCCCCGCGCTGCTTACCGGGTTGCGGCATTGGAGGCGACGTTGGCCCGGATCGGGAATCCCACTGCGGGAGGGACGGGCTGAGCAGCGGCTCTGCGCCGAGGTTCATTGCTCCCATCCCTGCATGCCGCAAAGCACCCTCAGGCAGACGCTGCATTGCAAGGATGGCGGCGGGTGGTCGAGAAAAACCGGTTCGACAACTGGGCCGAACTCAAGGCCACGTTCAACGCCATCAACAGGGTTGGTGAACTGGTGGTTTTTGACATTGGAGGCAACAAGTACCGACTGATCGCCTACATTCGGTTTGCAAGACAGATCCTCTAAATCAAAGCCGTGTTGACGCACGGGGAGCACGACAAAGGGACATGGAAGCCATGGATGCATCAATTGATATGAAGCGCCTGCTGCCTGCTTGGGAGCAGTTCCGGTCAGCGACCGACATTGCACCGATCCGTGATGAGGCACACTATTCCCGTATGGGCACGTTGCTTGAGGCGCTTCTCAACGAGGTCAGTTCAGATGAAGATCACCCGCTGATGGGGTTAGTAGACATCGTGGGCGATCTGGTCGCTGATTACGAGGCGCAACACCACAGTCTTCCGGAGGTCAGTGGCTTAGAGGCCCTTAGGTTCCTGATGACCCAGCACGGACTAAAGCAAGGCGATCTGCCGGAGATCGGTAGTCAGGGTGTCGTCTCTGAAATCCTCACAGGCAAGCGTGACCTCAATGTCCGGCAGATCCGAGCACTCAGTGCAAGGTTTGGGGTATCGACTGCCACTTTTTTATGACTCCGGCAATCGATGAATTACACGATGCAGGCCGATAGGCAACGACCCAGCGCCGTTGGGATCAGAACCCAAAAGCCAGCGAGACCAAGTCCTTGGTCTGGCTGATGATGGCTCAGGGAAGCATCTCCCAGTGGTTCCCCAGTATCTGACGATCAGTGAACCATCTTGGTTCCTTGTTGGTTCCGGCGATGCCGTCGCACCCTTCGGAGTTGGATTGCATGGCCATTCACCATTCTCGAGGACCTCTAACTTGCAAACTTGCGCCACCCAAAAATCATCGCCGGTAAAACGTGCACTTGACCTCAGGCTCGATGCGCAAAGGCTTAGGGCGTTAGCATCTCCAGACCCGACCCGCCGAGCCTTTGATTTGGCTGTTGCTAATGCCTCGGAAGCGGAATCAGAGCACCTCCTGAGGCCCTCCAACCCCCTCCAGATGGGCCTTGGCGGCGAGATCATTCCGACCGCACCGGACGACCTTCCCGGCCTTGAACTCACGCTCAGAGAGCCGGATTTGCTCAATCTAGAGGCCTCCAAACAGCGTTCAGACTTGATCGAACGGGCCGGTGTCCTTGCCCTAGGCGTTGAAACGGCCAACGACTCTGTCGCTACCGGTTCCCTTCAAAAGATGCTTTGTCACCAACTAGCGGCAGCCCATCGTAGGGCCCTGATTTTATTGGCGGAATCCGAAAAAACACAGGACGTCCAAACCTCGTGTCTGAAGGCCAAAACGGCCGCTAGGCTGATCAATGCATTTGGTGCGGCAGCGCAGACCCTGCAGCGGCTTCAGGCTGGCGTCGGAGCAAACATCCACCAACTCCAGATCAACGGTCACCTCATCGGGCACATCGGAAAATAATGCGTGAGTCCATGCAGAAGGCCAGATCAGCACTGGCATTGCATCCAAAGTGCGGCGCAAGGTGCCGATCCGGTATGCCCTGTAAAAACTCCGCGATGCGCAACGGCAGATGCCGAATGCACGGGGGGAAATCAACAGGGCCGCGAATCAAGCACGGCCGTAGGACAAAAGAGGCAACCCGGACAAGGCAAGAGGACCGAGAACTGTTTCAAAACTTGAATAGAATGACCAACGATGCACAGGTCGTGCCTAGACCAGACTAATCGCGTGGCCTAGGCAGATCGG
>RFVZ01000264.1 GCA_009922405.1 Betaproteobacteria bacterium | reverse complement strand
CGGCTCAGAACCCTGCTCGATGACAGCGACACCACACCCAGCGCGGTCAGCATCGCACTCTCGCTCCCCTTGGTCGGCCGGGTCGCAGCCGGCAGCCCCATCCTGTCCCAGTCCCACGTCGAGGCCAGCTACGCCCTCGACCCCCAATTGTTTACCCAGGCCCCGGACTATCTGCTGAAGGTCCGCGGGATGAGCATGCGCGATGCCGGCATCCTCGATGGTGACCTGCTCGCCGTACGCCGCGCCACCGAAGCGCGCAACGGTCAGATCGTGGTCGCCCGAGTGGGCGATGAAGTCACAGTCAAGCGCTATCACCGCACCGGGGGACGGATCGAACTCCTGGCCGAAAACCCCGACTTCGCCACCATTCTGGTCGATCCCGAACGCGATGTTTTTGCTCTCGAAGGCATCGGCGTTGGGCTTATCCGCGCCGGCCAGGGTCTGTAATCAGGAGCCCGCCATGTTGTCTTTGCCTTCCTCTTCCGCCCTCACCGTGAACCGCACCGATCCCATTTCGCA
Organism: Betaproteobacteria bacterium; assembly: GCA_009922405.1. Classification (GTDB taxonomy): domain Bacteria; phylum Pseudomonadota; class Gammaproteobacteria; order Burkholderiales; family Burkholderiaceae_E; genus RFPW01. The sequence goes on along the minus strand of RFVZ01000264.1, from coordinate 2,723 downwards.
TCTGGTTTGGCGCGCCGATCGCATCGGTCATGCGGTAACGCCCGGCCTGCCTACTGGCTTCAAACGGCTGGATGCCGAATTACCCGGTGGTGGCTGGCCTCCGGGCATGCTGACCGAACTCATCACCCGCGACCCCGGCATGGGTGAGCTTCGGCTCCTGATCCCGTTGCTGCGACAGCTCACCCGATCACGTCGCGTGGTCGTGATGCTCGCTCCGCCCCATATGCCATACGCCCCTGCGCTGGCCGACTTCGGCATCGATCTCGACTGGTTACTCATGGTGCAGGCCACACACGCCGCCGACCGGCTCTGGGCAATCGAGCAAACCCTGCGCAGCAGCGCCTTTGGCGCCATGCTGGCCTGGCTCCCAACGGATCGCACACGGCCCGAACATTTGCGTCGTCTGCAATTGGCGGCTTCGCAGGCGCGTGGGCCCAGCTTTTTGCTCCGCGGCCTGCCGGCACAATTCGAATCCTCGCCGGCCCCGTTGCGCCTCCTGCTACAACCGCAACCGGCTCAGCACCTCGCGGTCACTCTGCTCAAGCGACGCGGTCCAGTACTGGCCAAGCCCATCCTCATCGACCTGCCGCAACCCGAAGGCGCGGTGCGATTGCGTGAACCAAACGTTGCCTCCACAGCGGTTCATACATCGGTTCGTACATCGGGTCACACACCACACCGCTCAGAGGACCAGAGCGCTGTGCTGTCCACCTTGCGCCACGCCCATCGCCCGCCCCCGAGCGCAGTTCATTAAAGGAGTGCGATGTGGATTGGCCTGTACGTTGCACCGGGGTCGTGGTCGGACTCCCTCGAATGCAACTCTTTGGTGGTGCCGACAAGTTGCTGCAACGACTACGCACTGAATGCACGATCGCAGGCGTTGCCACGATCCAACTCGCCACCGCGCCAAACCCTACCGCTGCGGGTTTGCTCGCGCGTGCACCCCATCCGCACGTGCCCCATCCGCACCCCCATCAAGACCGACGGGCTGACACCCCGGCACAGCGCCAGGCTCAACTCAACGTATTACCGGTAGCCGGCCTGAGCGCTGCCCACCCACACCGCGAAATCCTGCAAACGCTGGGTACTCATACCCTCAAAGATCTGGCGCTTTTACCCCGGGCCGGAGTCGCTCGCCGGTTCGGTCGCGCCCTGCTTGATGAACTCGACCGTGCCATGGGCCGCGCCATTGACGTCCGTATTCCCTATCAGCCCGCACCCGTTTTTGTAGCGCGCCTCGAGTTGCCCTACCAGGTTACCGACTCCACCGCCCTGCTGTTTGGCGCCCGTCGTTTGCTGGGGCAGTTAGCGGGGTGGCTCAACGCGGGACGCCTCGGTACACGTCGCTTAACGTTCACCGCAGAACACGACCACCGCCCCCCTACTCCGATCGAGGTCAGACTCGCCACCCCGAGCCGCGATCCTGACCGGCTCTGCGCGCTCTTGCGCGAGCGACTCGGCCGGATTCAGCTGCCCGAAGCTGCCCACACCCTCGGCCTGACCTGCAATGATGCTGCCCCCATGGGGGACACCACCGTTGATCTGTTTGCCAGCACTCCGCCAGAACACGAAAGTCTAGGACGCCTGATTGAACGCCTGCATGCCCGGTTGGGACCGGGCGGTCTTTGGCGGGTCAGCCCCTACCCAGACCATCGGCCGGAGGCTGCTTACCGGATCGAATGGGTAGAAGATTTAACTCGGCTGACCACAGCCGGAATGCCTAAAACGACTCGAGTGGTCCCTGGTGGGATACCACCCACACGCCCACCAGGTTTGCCACGCCCGCTGTGGTTACTCCAAGCCCCCATAGCGCTGACCGAACGCAATACCCGGCCGTTCTGGCACGGCCCACTCGCCTTGGTTGCGGGACCTGAACGCATCGAAACGGGTTGGTGGGACGACAACCTCGTCGAGCGCGACTATTTTGTCGCGGAAAATGACGAGCACATCCTGGTCTGGATTTTTCGCAGTCGTACCGGCCGCTCCAACCAGGGATCGGGGCCCGGCACCTGGTATTTACACGGATTATTTGGCTGATTTTTCAGATAGGGGCCCTAGAGTATCCACGGCATCGGTAATCACCCCATCCAGGCCCACCGCGAGCAAGGTTTTCGCAAGCTCCGCATCATTAAGCGTATAGGTCAGCACCCGCAATCCAGCTGAGTGCGCTCGAGCAATACGACCGGCGTCCAAACCGGCGTATTGAACAACGATCGCCACCGAAGACAACTCCAGAGCCGCCTGTACGATCGCTTCAAACGGCTGGTCGGTTGGAACCAACTCGGCCCAGCGCGCGGCATCTGCAAGCAACGCCCGCGGCAACTCGGGCGCAGTCGCCCGAGCCGCCTCAAGCGCTTTGATCGAAAACGACGACAAGAGCGGCGGAATCTGACCTTGCCAGAGCTCGGCCGCCAAGGCGGCTGCCGCCGTGCCTGTTGCCCCCTCAAGACCCTTCGCCGGCTTGATTTCAAGATTCGCCATCACGCCACGAGCCTGCATCCACCGCGCCGCATCGGTCAGCGTTGGAACAGCCTCGCCATCGAAAGTGGCTGAATGCCAACGCCCCGCATTCAACTGGGCCAGCTGCCCCGCCGTCACCGCACACACCGGCCCGTGACCGTCGGTCGTACGATCCAACGTGGCGTCATGCATCAGGATCGGGATTTGATCTGCCGTGAGCTGGACATCAAATTCGATCATCCGAAACCCATAATCAAACCCCA
>RFVZ01000263.1 GCA_009922405.1 Betaproteobacteria bacterium | reverse complement strand
TAGGGCTCTGGGGATTGACATCGACGCTTTGCCGGCTCGGGTCGATGACCAGATCCATGTCCTCCATTGGTATTGCGCCCGGCAATGGCTCGTTATCCATCACCAGCGCGCCGGTAAAGCTGTTCCGGTTCCTGAATCGAATCTGGATCGGTCCGCAGTAAGGCACCGACAAGCGACGGCCGTCCGCGACGGTTACTTCGCGTCGCTCGAGTTCTTTCAGGTCGAGTTGAATCGCGATGTGCTCAGGCAGGCAGAGATGGACGGCGCCGGTGTCTACCAGACAGTTGACGTCGATCGGTTGAAGGTCTGTCCGAACCGGATTCGAAAAACGAAACGTGCTGCGGATGATGCCCATCGGGTTGTCTCCTGACGTGATCCCTGACGTGATCTCCTGCGATCAAAACGCCTCAAGTGCCGGTAATCGGATCCGAAATACGGTCCCGCCGCCTTCGCGCGGCCCAAATGCAATCTCGCCGCCGTGCGCACGCACTCTGGAGCGCGCCATCGCGAGCCCGAGCCCAGTCCCATTCGCCTTACTGGTGAAAAACGGCTCGAAAATATGGTCTGCAATGCCACCCGCGATCCCGGGGCCCTGGTCGCTTACAGCAAATTCGAGGGTACCACCCATGTGTTGGCTGCTGACTTCAACCGTCTGACCGGCCGTCGAGACGTCAATGGCGTTATCAATACAGACCACGAGTGATGCGACCAGTTGGTTGGCTTCGCCAAGGGTGAAAGCGGCGGGGATGTCGCCTCGATAAATCAACGCGACAGATCGTTGCTCGGCGCGGGCAGTGGCAGTTTGCAAACTAGCCTGCAGGAGATCGCTGGCGGACAGGGGTTTCTTTTCTAGCCGACCTTTTCGGATCAGCTGCAAGGTATCGCGCACCAGTTGTTCGGTGGCATTGAGCCGGTCGCAGACTTTGGCGACGAGCGATGTGCGGGCTTCGGCGCTGAGGCGCTCGCTGCGCAGGTTGCCCGCGTAGATGGTAGCGGCAGCCAACGGGGTACGCAATTGATGGGCCAATTCGGCCGCCATTCGTCCCATGGCGGCCAGTTGTTCGTGCTTTTCGAGCTGTTCGCGGGCGGCGATAAGCTCGGTCACATCTTCCAGATAAACGGCGCGAATCGGGGCCGGACCGCCGGCAGCGGGGGTCACCCGATCGATGACCCGGCAGATCCGATGACCGGCCATGGTGATCTGGTCAACGGGCGTTTGGGCCGGTTGACGGAATTTCCAGTGGTCAGGTATTCCAATGGGCTCGCCGAAGCCTTCTGGGGTCCAGAATTGCCCACGTAGATGGACGCCCAAAATGCGTTCGGCCTGTAGATTGTGGTCCCCAATCCGACCAGAGGAATCGATCAGCAGAAGCCCGGTCGGCATCGATTCAACAATTGCCCCCAGCTTCCCTGACGCCGCTGCCAATTCCTGGCCGAGGTCCTCTACCCGTCTGGATAAGACGTTATGGGATGCCTGCAACTGCTCTGCGGCAACCACAAACGTTGCAAATGCATCGTGTAAAGCGGTCGCCGAAGGGATTTGTTTAGGGTCGTTCGTCGGCACTTGTTGCCAGAAGCCTCATTTATTGTCCACAATAACAACCGGTGTCGGTTTTGCTTCGGGTGGGATGAAACCATTTCGCCCGATAATCGACAAGTTGATCCCTCTTAAAGTGCTATGGCCTAAGCTCAGCAGACGATGATGAATCCTGGTGCAGTAGTTGCCGTTGGGGCCAATGGCAATGGTGAGGAAGCGGACTCAAACCAGAAGCCGCCTCCGAAAATGATGACCCCCCCTCTGTTCGAGGGGATCATGGGCTTGCGTCCGTCTTGGGACGAGGCGCGCACGCGCTATGGTTTGCTCGAAGCCTGGCAGAGAATGACGCTGTGGGGCATTGTGGTGGGTCTCATCGCGGCATCGATCGCATTATTCATGTCGATGCCCAAGTCGGGCGACGACAAGGTGTTGTTTTCGAACCTTAATGACAAAGATGGCGCTGCCATCGTGGCGTCGTTGCAGCAGATGCAGGTGCCCTATAAGTATAGCGAGGGTGGTGGGGCGATTTTGGTCCCCGCCGGGATTGTGCATGACACCCGCTTGAAACTCGCTGGGCAAGGCTTGCCGAAGGGTGGTTTTGTCGGTTTTGAATTGCTCGAAAATCAAAAACTTGGCACCAGCCAGTTCGTTGAGCAGATCAATTATCAGCGCGGCCTTGAAGGCGAGTTGTCGCGGACCATTTCGGCGATTTCGGCGGTTGACAACGCGCGCGTCCATCTGGCGATTCCAAAACCCAGTGCGTTCGTGCGTGAGCAACTCAAACCCAGTGCATCGGTGATGTTGCGCTTGCATCCAGGACGTTTCCTCGAAGAGACGCAGATCACAGCGATCACGCATTTGGTGAGTTCGAGCGTCCCGCAAATGGCACCGAGTCAGGTGACGATTGTCGATCAGGACGGCGGTCTGCTCGCACCTAATGCCCAGCGTCTCGGCCCAGGAGGGATGGACGCGCAGCAACTTAAGTACGTCAACGACATGGAGACGCAGTACGTCAAGCGAATCATGACGATTCTCGAGCCGGTCGTCGGGCGCGATAACGTCAAGGCGCAGGTGGCGATCGATATCGACTTCAATTCGATCGAGCGCACTGAGGAGCAATTCAAGCCCAATTCAAGCCCCAATGCGGCTTCGATCCGGAGCCAGCAGAATCTGGAGGCACAGGGGCCTGTGATTCAGCAGATGGGCATCCCGGGCGCGCTCACGAATCAGCCACCACCCCCGGGTGCTGCTCCGGTTGATCCAGCGGCGGGTGCACCAGCGGCTGCGGGAGCAGGTCAGGCCGGGGGCGCGGCTCAGCCTGGGGCTCAGGGTCAAAATGCCGGTGGGGCCGGCGCTGCGGGTCGGACTGATGTAGCCGCTGCGGGTCGTAAAGAATCGACCACCAATTACGAAGTCGACAAGGCGATCCAATACGTTAAAGGTGCTCGTGGTGGTGTCAAACGGGTCTCGACTGCCGTTGCTGTGAACTTTAAGCAGGTGCCCGACAAGGACGGCAAATTGCAGCCCGCAGCTTTCTCCGAGCAGGAAATTAAGCAGATTAATGACTTGGTGCGTGAGGCGGTTGGATTTGTGGACACAAGAGGCGACAAAGTTTCCGTCGCTAACATCCCGTTCACACCCGAGAAGATCATCTCGACGCCGTTCTATCGAGAGCCAGGGATCATTGCGTTTGGTAGTGACCTGATTAAGTACGGCG
>RFVZ01000262.1 GCA_009922405.1 Betaproteobacteria bacterium | reverse complement strand
ACCGCGACCCGCGCGCCCGCCTCGACCCGCGCCGTATTGAATACGGCACCCGCCCCGGTCATGACCGCGCAGCCAAACAACGCGGCTTCCACGAACGCCAGCTCGCGGTCGACCTTGACCACCGACCGGCGCGAAACGGTCGCGTACTCCGCGAACGCAGCACAACCCATGTGGTGGTTAAGCACTGAGAATTCTTCCGCGGGGGGTGCTTCAGCTGACTGGCCTCGCACCGGAAAACCGAGGCGGCGATACCCCCCAAGCAGTGAACCGGCGGCGTTGGAAACACCACCGGGGCCGCAAAGGGCAGGGCGACCGCTGGCGCAATCCAGGCAGGCACCACACATCGGTCGAAACACCAGCACAACGGAATCTCCGACCGCCAAATCATTGACCCCAGCGCCCACTTCGACCACTTCGCCAGCGGCCTCGTGCCCAATCACAATGGGGACTGGCCAGGGCCGATCACCGTTAATCGCCGATAGATCCGAATGGCAAAGACCCGCCGCTCGAATTTTCAGCGTCAACTCGCCAGGCCCTGGGGCCGCCAGTTCGACCGTTTCGACCGACAAGGGCCGACTCTGCGCATAGGGCGCAGGCAAACCAATCTCACGTAGAACCGCGGCACGCATTTTCATAATTTAAAGCCCCGCCAAGGCGATGTACTTGATTTCAAGGTAATCATCGAGACCGTATTTCGAGCCCTCACGTCCGAGACCAGACTGCTTGACGCCACCAAACGGTGCGACCTCATTCGACAGAATGCCGCTATTGACGCAGACCATGCCCGATTCAATCGCTTCGGCGACCCGGAAAATTCGACCGATATCGCGCGAATAAAAATACGCAGCGAGCCCGAATTCGGTCGCATTGGCCATCTCCACCGCCTGCTCTTCCGTCTCAAAGCGAAACAGTGGCGCGACTGGACCGAAGGTTTCTTCGCGGGCCACTCGCATTGCCTGGGTCATGCCCGTGACCACGGTGGGTTCGAAAAACAGACCCCCCAGCGCATGCCGCTTGCCACCCACCACGATTTCGGCTCCGTGGGCCACGGCATCCGCAAGGTGGGCCTCGACCTTCTCGAGGGCAGCCTCCTCAATCAACGGTCCGACCTGAACGCCAGGCTCGGTCCCTGCGCCCACGGTCAGGCGGGCAACCCGCCATGCGAGTTTGGCGGCGAACGCATCGTAGACGCGGTCCTGTACGTAAATCCGGTTCGCGCAAACACAGGTCTGACCAGCGTTGCGATACTTGCTGGCGAGCGCTCCTTCGACCGCCGCGTCAAGATCCGCATCATCAAACACGATAAACGGCGCGTTGCCGCCAAGTTCGAGCGAGACTTTTTTGACCGAGTCCGCGCACTGGCGTAACAAGATGCGGCCGACTTCGGTCGACCCGGTAAATGAGACATGGCGCACCAAAGGGCTCTCGCAAAGCACCAGTCCGATCCCCGGGGCCTGCTCGGCCGCGCCGGTGACGATATTAAGAACCCCCTCCGGCACACCGGCCTCAAGGGCCAGTTGGGCCAGCGCAAGCGCGGACAATGGGGTGGCTTCTGCGGGTTTGACCACCATCGTACAGCCCACCGCGAGCGCTGGTGCCACCTTGCGGGTGATCATGGCGATCGGGAAATTCCACGGCGTAATCGCCGCACACACGCCGATAGGCTGTTTGATAACCAACAGACGCCGGTCGGTCTGCGGGGTCGGAATCACGTCACCGTAGGCACGCTTGGCTTCTTCAGCAAACCACTCAATGAACGAGGCCCCGTACAAAACCTCCCCGCGCGCCTCGGCCAAGGGTTTACCCTGCTCGGCAGTCATCAGGAGCGCCAGATCGTCGGCTGCGGCGATGATGCTGTCGTGCCAACGCCGCAAAATCGCTGAACGTTCCTTGGCGGGCTTTGCGCGCCATGCGGGCAAAGCCTGATCCGCCGCGGCAATGGCCCGACGCGTCTCGTCGGGCCCGCAATTTGCAACCTGTGCCAATTCTTCGCCCGTGGCGGGATCGTGAACCGCAAAGGTCTGGCCCGAGTCCGCCGATGCCCACCGGCCATGGATGAACGCGTCGGTGCGCAGAAGCGCTGAATTTTGAAGATGCAGGGTCATCGGTTTTCTCAAAAGTTTCCACAATGCGACACTCTGGGGATTCTGCCACCTTGCCCCCAACACCGCGCAGTTCCAGCCCAGTTTATGATGGATTCCATCGCTAAAGCGTTCTCGGCCGCCTTGCCAATCGCCCTGACTGCGGGCGATCCTGCCGGCATCGGCCCCGAACTCGTGCTGCGCTTCCTCCATACCCAACCGCTCGCACGCCGCCGCGACTACTGGGTTTACGGTGACCCGGTTATCCTCGCCCGCGAGGCCCAGCGGTTGGCGCTGGACATACCATTTGACATTCAGCGGAACCGCAATCCGAGCCTATCCGTCCACACGGTTCGCCTGATTCCCTGCTCAAACTTGCCCGCCGATCAACCGCTTGGACAGGTCCGGGCGGAGGCGGGAGCTGCCGCGGCGACCGCGATCACGAAGGCTACGCAAGACGCACTCGCCGGGCGCGTCGGCGCACTGGTCACCGCACCGATTCACAAGGAAGCGCTCGCTGCCGCAGGGATTCCGTATCCGGGGCACACGGAAATGCTCGCCGCACTGGCAGGAGTCGCCGAAGTGCGGATGATGCTTGCCAACGACGAACTGCGCACCGTCCTCGTGACCGTGCATATGGCGTTGCGCGATGCGATCCTGGCCATCACCACGGATCGGGTCTTGCACACCATCCAGATGACCCAAAATGCGCTCCAACGGGCCGGCATCGCGGCCCCCCGAATTGCTGTCGCGGGGCTCAACCCACACGCGGGCGAAGGTGGCCTGTTCGGACGCGAAGAAATCGACCAGATTGAGCCCGCGATTCGCCAAGCGCGCAGCTTGGGCGTGGATGCGAGTGGCCCCTGGTCGCCTGACACCGTCTTCATGCGCGCTCGCGGCTTTCGCGAATTCGACGTGGTCGTCGCCATGACGCATGACCACGGCTTGATTCCGGTGAAATATCTCGGACTCGATGCCGGCGTCAATGCAACGATTGGGCTGCCATTCGTGCGAACGAGCCCAGACCACGGCACCGCGTTCGACATCGCCGGACAGGGGCGCGCAGACATTCGCAGCTTTGCGGCAGCCGTCGCGATGGCGCAATCGCTTTGTTCACCCACGCCCCGCGCCCCATAATTCACCCAACTCCGGTCGCTTAAAGCTCACACAACCCGACGCAGCCCCATCAGCCCGTACTCCTCT
>RFVZ01000261.1 GCA_009922405.1 Betaproteobacteria bacterium | reverse complement strand
GTCGAAGCGCTGGAGATGTTTGGTCACGATCCGCGCTACCCTGTCAGCAGTAACTGGCCAAATCTGGTTCAGGAACTGATCGATTTTGTGCAGCCTATCGCGGCTCGATACGGCCAGACGCCGTTTTTGATTGGACACTCGCTGGGCGGCTTGCTCAGCTTGATGGCGGCCGCGCGGGTACCAGATTTAGCGCGTGGCGTCGTTTTGCTGGATTCGCCCGTCGTCGGTGGATGGCAAGCACGAGTCGTTCAGGTCGCCAAAAAGATCCCGCTGGTTGGTCGGTTTTCGCCGGGCGCCGTCAGCCGAAAGCGTCGGTTTCAGTGGCCAAGCGTGGCGGAAGCGAAGGCGCATTTCGTGGGTAAGCGGGCGTTTGCCCAGTGGGATACAAGAGTTCTGGACGACTACGTGCTTCATGGAACCGTCGATGAGCCGGGGCCGCATGGAACGCGCCGGGTGTTGAAATTCTCGCGCGAAGTCGAGACTAGGATCTACAACACGATCCCAGACCATTTGCCGGGTTTGCTGCGTCGCCAGCCCCTGATCTGTCCCGTGGCGCTGGTCGCCGGGCTGGAGTCGCGCGAGATGCGGTTGGCGGGTGCTTCCCTGACTGATCAGGTGATCCGCGGACGGAAGATTCTGATCGACGGGACCCATTTGTTTCCGATGGAGAAACCGATCGTGGCGGCCGCTTGTGTCGAGTCTTCGTTGCTCAATCTGATGAGCTTGAGGGAGAAGCGTCGAGCAGTTCCCGAATCCGGTCGGATAGGCCACTCGGTCGAACCTCAGCCTGCAAACACGCCGCTTCAAACACCGACTGACGCCCCGAGACCATAACCCGGCCGCGGGCTCGGGTGATTGCGGTATAGAGCAGGGCACGGTTGGCTGTCCGGCCAATCTCATGAGGCAAAACAATCAGCACGGACTCGAATTCGGAGCCCTGCGCTTTGTGCACGGTCATTGCCAGCGCGTCCTCATGCGTTGGTAGTCGGTCGCACTCAATGGCGCGGAACTGCCTCGAATCTCCCTGCGATTGTTCGCGAAACCAGACCTGGGGCCGCTCGCGATCGCTTGCAGGATTGGGCAGGCAGATTCCCACATCACCATTGAACAGGTTCAACGCAGGATCATTGCGGGTGATCAGGATTGGTCTGCCTGGGTACCACGTGCGTGTTCCGGGGTCGATCAACTGGCGCAATTGCGCGTTGAGTGTAACGACCCCTCGACCGGTTTGACGAATGGCCGCTAGTACTCGGAATTTATCAAATTCTTTGAATAATTCTTCAAGTAAGGATTGGTCTGGAATTGCATGCTCGTTTGCATGCGGGATTGCATGTCCCTTCATACGCTCCAGAGCGGTTCGATACGGTGCGTAGCCAAGCGCGGCTGCCCGCAGGGTGGGCATGTCGATCTTGGGGTGACTGTCTTCAAACCACTGTAAGCCCTCGAGCTGAGGATCTTGGATCAGTTCGGTTGCCGTTGTGATCTCCCCTCTTTTAACGGCTTCTGAAAGCTTTCCAATCGATGATCGATCTGAAAATCGATAGTTCTTTTCTAACCAGACTACATGATCGGCGAGGGCTGAATTATTTGGAGTTGCGGCAATTGCCCCCTGAATTGACTCAGCCGCATAACCAGTGACTTGTGCCAGCCGATCGAGTCCCTGGGGCGAAAATCGTCGCCCTGCTGAGAGCGTTGCAAACACCGAACCAATCTCAACAGGCGGTAGTTGGTCCTTGTCGCCCAGAAGGACGCACTGGGTTTGGGTCGGTAAGGCGTCAATGAGTTGAAGGGCAAGCGTGAGATCGAGCATGGAAGCCTCGTCCACGACGACCAGATCAAAGGGCAGGGGGTTCTTTGCGTCGTGGTGTGCACGACCGGTCGCGGGATGAATGTTGAGGAGCCTGTGCAGCGTGAATGCATCGATCTTTTTGGAATCTGGGCTGAGAGCGTCCCGCAGTCGCGCAGCCGCCTTGCCCGTCGGCGCGGCGAGTGCAATGCGTGTGTTGGGGCGAAGTCTGAGCATGCAATCGATCAATTGCGCTGCTGTCCGGGTCTTGCCAGTGCCAGGACCGCCACTGATGAAGGTCATTGGGTTGAACAGCGCCTGTGCGACTGCGATGCGTTGCCAATCCGGTGCTGAGCTGGATCCAGTCGGACTTGCTGAGCCAAAATCCGCATCGAGACACTCGCGAGATCGCGCGCTGTCGAAAATTTGAGGTCGAGGCGATTGAGCCCGCTCCACCAATCGACGGGCTAGCCGGCGTTCTTGCTCAAAATGTCGGTACAGATACAGGCGATCGCTGTCGTCCAGGATCAACGGCTTTGCAGGTGTTTGCATCGGCGTGCCGACGAGTTTCGACGCCAAAAGTTTGGCCCGAATGCCAGTGATGGTTTCGCCGGTAAGCGTGCTCTGCAAAGCGCTCAGAGGTAAGCAGGAATAGCCCTCGGTGGTGGCCAGACTCAGTTGCTCGCCGACGAGGCGCAGGCAGCTTGCGATCGCCTCGGTCTCATCAGACTTTGTGTGATTGAACTTGCGCGCCCAAATCTCAAGTACCTCGCCAAACCCAGCGGCCAGGTCGAGCGTGGCGCGTGCGGATTCGTTCATGTCCGTGACAGGAGTTGGTCGAACGCGTTGATGGTGGCGAACGGTAATCGGTGCGTGTAAACGCCCAGAGATTTCCCGTTGGAATCGCGCCAGTGGGGTCGGATGCCGCGCACAAAGCCATAGAGGCACCCGCCCATATGACGTTCGTAGTCATAGTCTGGTAGCCGCTGGCGCAAGTATCGATGCACCGCGACGCAGTACAGGAGCGATTGCAGGTGATACCCATGGGCTTGCATCGCAGCTTCTATGGGTTGGCTGCTGTAGTCCTGCGGGGCATCACCGAGGTGATTCGATTTCCAATCCAGAATATAGAACTTTTCGCCGGATTGAACGATCAAATCGATGAACCCCTGCAGGTACTTGGGCGGTATACCGAACTGCAGCGAGGGTGCCGGGATTTGATACAAGCTTAGCCAGGTGTTCCATTGTTCAGCGTCCAATGGTGGCGCCATGATTCGAAAACCCAACTCATTCAGGCGCTGTTGCCGGGGGATTTGGCTGAGCGTCAATCCATCTGCGAGCGTTGTCGTCAGGACATCGCGGACAAGCTTTAGGAGCATTTCCTGATGCAGACTGTTGTTCTTGAGGCCAAACTGGACCAATGCGCGGCTGATCTCGGAGTCCCAGCCGCTTGGGTCCGTGAAATCAATCTGTTCGAATACCAGGTGAATGCATTCACCT
>RFVZ01000027.1 GCA_009922405.1 Betaproteobacteria bacterium | reverse complement strand
GAACGCCAGAACGTCGTCAATTTCTGCATCATTCAGTGCAGGCGTATCACCGCGCTTACGGTCGTAAGGCGCCTCGGTGGTGTTCACGTTGGCCACAAATTGGGGCGGCAAATCATCGAATTTTCGAACGGAGCCATTCGGTTTTTTCGGATACCACTTCTCGGGGTTGGTGTCGCGCTGCACGTAAAAGACTAGGGCCTCACGCAAAGACTTGAACCGGCCGTTATGAAAATAGGCTCGACGCAAATCGACGTTGCGCAATGACGGGACCTTGAAGGCACCACACAGGTCGGTTCGGTGTGAAAGATCCTGCTGACCATTGGCATTGGTTCGGGCACAAAGCCCAAGGTCAAAGTAAGCCGGGTCGGCATTCGCGGAAATCTCGGGGTTGCGGGGCACACCAAGGTTGTCGTAAGTGAAATCCGTAAAAAGCGGATGGCTACCATCCTGTGCTTTGGCAGAAGGATGGCAAGACGCGCAGTTGCCTTTTTGCGGATCGTTGAACCATTCGAGTCCTCGCGCTTCCTGGGCGCTAAGCGTGGCTTTGCCTCGTAACACCTCGTCGTATTTGCTTGTGAAAGCATTGAACTCTGGGCCTTGGCTTTGAAACGCCTTCAGGGCCAAGCCGAGCTTATCGAACGCGCCATCCACGTCCTTAAACACATCGGCGCCATAGAGGCGCTTAAAATCCGCGGCCCAACTGGCCGCGGCGATCCGCTGAACAACCGCCGCCTTATCCTTGTTGGCCAGCTCGCGCGCTCCGAGCAGCGGACCAGCGGTCTGAGCGTTGAGTGAATCGGCGCGCCCGTCCCAGAAAAATCCGCCGGTCGGCGTGCCCTCATCGTCAAAGTGAAACTCGGTGTTGGTGGCCAGGTAACGGACCGGTTGCGAATTGCGCAGACCCTGAACCTTCAGATCGATCCCGCCGAACTGGGCGGCCAAATCGTTGGGCGCGGAGTGTCCCGTTGCGACTGCGTGACAACTGGCGCATGACTGCGCCCCGGACGCCGACAGAGTCGGGTCATTAAAGGCCTTCTCACCCACGAGGGCGGCGGTCACCCGGGCTTCGCGGGGTTTGCTGCAGCCGTTCAGCAAGGCGCCGATCGCGCACAACAGCAAAACGGCCAGAACAGACACTCTCATCGATGGGCTTCACTCAATCAAGGGAGACTCACATTCTCAATGAAAATCATTCTCGTTTGGGCGGGCCAAGTGCGTTTTGCCGAGCGCCACCGACTACTCTCGATGTTCCCTTCAGTGCAACGTTTGCTCATCCTTGAGCGCCTGATCGAGCATCTGCGCATAGGCCAACATGTCTGCCGGGATCTCAACCCCGGTCGCTTGAGCCCGCAGACGGAGTCGATAGGAATACAGCTCAAGAAGATCCCGCGCATTCTTGCGCACGCTGTTCGACAAGCGGGTCAGTACTCTCTTCGGGACTAACGAGGACGCCTGGCCGCGCTTCGCCATTGGCGTCTCGTGGGCCACATGAACGAGGATTGCGTGGATCTCCCGATCCAGGAGTGCGCCCAATGCATCCAGGCGCCGCTCATAAATCGAAAGGTTGGATTGCTCAAGATGATACTGCATTGCCCTCCCCCGAACCCCGAAATAGGGCTGATAGCGCAAGTCTGAAGCCTCTGCGTCAAATGTCCATCATTACATTAAGCTTTATTACAAGAAATTATCGGTTAGTTACAACTCCTGAATGCATGACTCTGAAACACCAATTTATTTAAAAAATTGAAATGAAACCACTTCCTCAACATGATCAAGCGCCTGGGGCGACAAAGGTCATCGCGTTTGACGTCTTTGGTACCGTTGTCGATTGGCACGGCAGTATCGTTCGGGAGTTGGAGACACTATATCCATCGATCGATGGGCATGCGTTCGCAAATGCCTGGCGTGCGGGCTATCAACCCGCAATGGCCCGTGTCAGAAGCGGCGAAATGCCATGGACCCGAATCGACGACCTTCACCGGCTGATTCTGGACGATATCCTTCCGAAATTTGGCATGGGCCATCTCGATGAACCAGAGCGCCAGAACCTCAACCGCGCGTGGCACCGGCTGTCTCCGTGGCCAGACAGCGTTGAAGGACTGCAACGACTCAAGCGTCGTTATACGGTTTGTACGCTCTCGAATGGCAATATCGGCCTGCTGACTAATATGGCCAAGAACGCGGGACTGCCCTGGGATTGCATCCTGAGCGCCGAAGTCTTTCGGGCCTACAAGCCTGATCCAAACACTTATCTCGGCGTTGCCAGGACTTTCGATGTGGCGCCAAATCAGGTCATGTTGGTGGCAGCTCACCAAGACGATCTGGATGCAGCGCACGCCTGTGGACTAAAGACGGCTTACGTCGAACGCCGTTTTGAGTTTGGGACCCAACACCCCAAAGACATCTCTCCCTCGGCCGCCAATACACTTCACGCCAGAGATTTTAATCATCTCGCGGATCAGCTCGATCAGGCTTGAGATCGCTCCGGAGGTCAGTTCTGGGATCGATCCTGCGGCAAACCTGACCAGCGGACAATGATCTGGTGAAGCTGGGCTAGGCCATCCGTCAGTGCCGCTGGACCCGGCTGAAGAATGTCTGGGGATTTGATCTCGAACACCTGACCGGTCCGCACCGCATTGATCTGGTCCCAACCGGGTCGGCTAATGACGGTCTCAGGTCTGAACTTCTTGCCGCACCATGAGCCGATGATGATGTCCGGGTTGCGTTGCACGATCTGATTAGGGTCCGCAATGATTCGGTTCTTCCCGAGGGCCTCGATCGCCAGTTCGGGAAAACAATCCTGCCCACCCGCAAGCTCAATGAGCTCGGAAACCCATTGGATCGCGCTGATCGGCGGATCGTCCCATTCCTCAAAATAGATTCGGGGCTTGTGATTCAGGCGCCCGGCAGCCTCGCGAAACTTCTGGTGATCCGCGCGGATCCTCTCGATGAGCTCCTGTCCACGCTCGCGCGCGCCCACCATGGCGGCGACCTGGAACATCATCGAAAAAATCTCCTCGACGCTGCGCTGATTGAACACCGTCACCTGGATTCCGCGTTGAATCAGATCGCGGGCAATGTCGGCCTGCAAATCAGAAAATCCAAAGACACAGTCCGGCTTAAGAGCGACGATCTGATCGATCTTTGCGCGCAAAAATGCGCTGACCTTTGGCTTTTCAAGGCGTGCTCGACGGGGACGTACGGTATAGCCCGAGATTCCGACGATGCGCCGCTCTTCACCGAGCAGATAGAGCCACTCCGTGGTTTCCTCGGTGAGGCAGACGATGCGCTGTGGCCCCCAATCCGGATGCAGTGTTGACAACGACTTTCCTCCTGAGCCCAGGGGTTTCCCTTAAGCTATTGAGACTTAATCTAGACCGCTACCCTCTGCATGAACGCCCCCACCGAGCAGATCATGGTCGCCCCGGGCTCCATCCCTTTCTGGCAAGCCTTTAGGTTCTGGTTAAAACTGGGTTTCATCAGCTTTGGCGGCCCCGCCGGGCAGATTGCTATCTTGCATCAGGAGCTCGTCGAAAACCGCCGCTGGATTTCAGAACGACGTTTTCTGCACGCACTGAACTATTGCATGCTCCTGCCTGGGCCCGAGGCTCAGCAGCTCGCGACCTACCTGGGATGGCTGATGCACCGCACCTGGGGCGGCATCGTGGCTGGCGCCCTGTTCGTGCTGCCATCGCTGGCGATTTTGATCGGTCTGTCCTGGATTTATTTCGTATTCGGTGAGACTACGATCGTCTCCGGCCTCTTTTATGGCATCAAACCCGCAGTCGCCGCGATCGTCATCCAGGCGGCCTACCGAATCGGTACCCGAGCCCTCAAGAACAAATGGCTCTGGATCATCGCCTCCGAAGCATTCATCGCAATCTTTTTTTTGGATGCGCCGTTCCCCCTGATCATCGCGGTCGCGGCGCTCGTGGGTTTCATCGGCGGGCGGGTAGCGCCACAAGTCTTCCAAACCAGCAGCGGCCATAGCGGCGCGAACAAGCGCTGGGGAGCCGCGCTGATCGACGACGATACGCCATCCCCCGAACACGCGCGGTTCCGATGGTCACGCCTGTTCACCGTAATGGCCTGGGGCGGCGTCCTGTGGGCGTTGCCAATGGGACTACTAACGAACTTCTGGGGCTGGGAGCACAACTTAACGCAAATGGGTTGGTTCTTTACCAAGGCGGCGCTCCTGACCTTTGGCGGCGCTTATGCCGTACTGCCTTACGTGGTGCAAGGCGCGGTCAACCACTACGCCTGGGTTACTCCGACCCAAATGATGGATGGGCTAGCCCTGGGCGAGACCACGCCTGGGCCCCTGATCATGATCGTGGCGTTTGTGGGATTTGCCGGTGGTTACGCCAAGCTCTTGCTCGGGCCAGAAGCGCCGATTCTGGCTGGCACCATTGCCGCCTGTCTGGTGACGTGGTTTACCTTCCTGCCGTCGTTCGTGTTCATTTTTGCAGGGGGTCCTTTCATTGAATCGACCCAAGGCAACCTGAACTTAACCGCCCCCCTGACTGCGATCACTGCGGCGGTAGTCGGGGTCATCCTCAATCTTGCGATCTTCTTTGGCCAGCATGTGATCTGGCCGCAAGGGTTCGGGGGCACGGTTGACGTTGTCGCTGCAGCGATCACACTATGCGCGGCGATCGCTCTGTTTGGATTCAAGCGTTCGGTGATCCAGGTGGTCGTCGCGTGCGCACTCATCGGGTTCACCGCAAAGGCCCTGGTTCTATAACCCCGACAGGCGCTCGAGCTCAATACGCGCCAGTGCAACCGCGTGGCGCGCCGCGATCAGCTCATTACGGACGATCCGAAATTGGCGCTGGGCGTCAAGGGTTTCAAGAATGCCGCGTTCACCGAACCGATAGGCGGCTTCGGCGGTACCTAAAATAGCTCGCGCGCGGGTCACAATCCCGGAGTCCAGGGCCTGCAGCTGAACCTGAGCTGCCTGCCAGCCAAGCCAGGCGGAAGCGAAGCCCTGCTGAATCTCGAGTTTCTTGAAATCAAGCGCCGCCTGCGCGCGCGTTGCGGCGGCAACCGCCTGGGCAATCGGTCCCTGACGCTGATCGAGCAGCGGGACGCTAACCTGGGCACCGACCCGAGTAAGCGCCGAGCTGGGGTCAAGTTCGTGGGTTGCGCGCAAAGTCACCCTGGGGAGGACCTGAGTCCTCTCGAACTGAATTTCCTGGCGGGCCCGCTTGAGGTCAGTCTGCGCAGCGAGAAGATCCGGATTACGTTCATCGAGTTCCACGCGAAGTCGCTCGTAGTCGTCCAGTGTCAACGGTGCTGGAAGCGCGCCTCGCGCCGCGACTTGAAAATCATCGGGCAACGAGGCACCGACAACGCGTCGTAGTTCGACCTTGGTTTGTAGCGCACGTAGCCGCACGGTATCAAGTACTTTGCGCGCGATCGCCATTTCGGTCTCGGCGCGGGTGAGATCGAATCGTGCCGTCTCACCGGCCCGCGCGCTCACGGCTATGCGATCGCGAATTTGCTCAGTCAGCGCCAGATCTTCAACCGCCGCCTTTTCTTCCTCGGCCAACCGCAACCAATCAGCACTGGCCTTGCGAACTGACGCCACCACCAACCGGTCGACGACGAGGGCCTGGGCGCTCACCAGCGACACCCGTTGCTCCGCCAGATCGCGTCTCGCCTGACGCAGGGCTGGCCATTCGACTGGCTGCACGACCCCAATTAAAGGCGCCGCACCCGATGTCCCATCCATGCGACGGGCATCACTTCGCCCGACCTGAATCTCGAACTCCGGGTTCGGCAACGCACCCGCCGTCTGCACGCCTGCCCGAGCGCCAGCCAACTCGGCCCCTGCCTGCGCCACCAATGGGCTATCGCGCCTGGCGAGCGCGATCAACTCAACGACTGGGATCACCGGCACTGAAAGGCCGGCCGCTGTTTTCGTACCTATCGGTTGAGTGCTCAGTGATGGAGCACCAAGCGGTTGAGCACCAAGCGGTTGAGCGCCAATCGGTTGAATCCCAACAAAAAGAGCCCCGCTAACCAGCGCTAGATTGGATACCAAACGCACCGCCGTGCCAACCAAGATAGTTTTAAGTTTCACTATTTTTCAACTCGGATTCACTGTCGAACCAGCGATAAAACGCGGGCAGCATGACCAGGGTCAACAGGGTGGATGTGATCAATCCACCGATCACAACGACCGCAAGCGGGCGCTGGACTTCGGACCCCGGGCCCACCGAGACCAAAAACGGAATCAAGCCAAGCATCGCCACCGTTGCCGTGATCATGACGGGACGAAAGCGCGCTTGCGCACCTTCGACAATTGACTCATCCAGCCCCATTCCGGACTGTCTACGCTCACGAATCGCGCTCACAAGGACAACGCCATTAAGGACCGCGATGCCCCACAGAGCAATAAACCCAACCGAGGCGGGAACGGACAGGTACTCCCCCGAGACAAACAAACCGAGAACCCCGCCAATTGAGGCCAGAGGCAGAACGCTAATGATCAGCGTCGCCAGGCGAAGGGAGCCGAACAACATGAACAGGAGAAAGTAAATTGCAATAATCGTGATCGGAACGATCACGGCCAGATGTCCGAGCGCTCGCTCCAGATTTTGAAACTGACCGCCCCACTCCAAGGTGTAGCCCGAAGGCAAGGTGACCTCCGCTGCGACCTTGGTTTGAAGTTCGTGGACAAAGCCCCCGAGATCGCGGCCATGGACATTCATGCCAACGACGATCCGGCGACGCCCCAATTCACGCGAGATCTGCGCCGGCCCCTCTCGCACTTCAATCCGAGCAATGCTTTCCAACGGGATTTGCGCCCGGCCAGGCGTGGTCAGCAACAAATTACCGATCGCCTGGGGATTATTTCTGAAGCGCTCCGGGACCCGAACCGCAGCGGCAAATCGCCGCTCGCCCTCGTAGACGTCCGTCACCCGTTGGCCGCCCAGTGCGACCTCAATGAGGTCGTTGACATCGGCGACATTGATACCGTAGCGAGCAATCGCAGCCCGGTCAATATCAATGGTCAGATACTGCTGGCCGCTAATTTTCTCGACCCGAATATCGCGTGCACCGGTAATTGACGAACCTACTCGAGCCAGATTATTCGCAGTCGACAGCAGGAGTTCGAGATCGTCGCCAAAAATCTTAATCGCGACATCCGAGCGCACGCCGGTCACCATTTCAGCGACCCGCGCAGAAATTGGCTGAGCCATGACGACGCTCACACCGGGGATCGCCTTGAGCTTCTCTCGAATGGCGTCCTGAATGGTGTCTTGAGTCCAGCCCTCGGGCCACTCATCGCGCGGTTTAAGACTCACCACAGGCGTCGATTCGTTTTGAGACTGCGGGTCGGCCGGCGACTCGCCGCGCCCGACCGACGAAACCGAAGTCAGTACGCCAGGCACCTCCTGAGTCAACTGCATCGCGCGCATTTCCATCCGAGTCGACTCTTCGAGCGAGATGTTCGGTACCCGGATGATGCCGGGGACTATCGACCCTTCCTTCATTTCAGGAATAAAGGCAGTGCCAAGAAAGGGGATCAGAGCGGTGGCCGCTCCGAAAAACGCGATGGCCAACACCAGCGCTCTGCGCGGGTGGCCCATCGACCAGGCGAGCATGGGCCGATAGGGCCCACGGAGCCAGCGAACGAGGCGGGTATCTTCCTCGGCCCCACCGCGCAATAAGAAACTTGAGAGCACCGGCGTGAGCGAGAGCGACAGCACGAGAGAGACAGCCAGCGCGATCGCAATGGTGTAGGCCAGAGGGGCAAACATCTTGCCCTCCATGCCCTTGAGGCTCATCAGCGGCAAAAACACGAGGATGATGATGCCAACCCCAAAAATGACTGGCGTGGCCACTTCTGTGGTCGCCTTAAAAATCGATTGGGCATGGCCAGCGGCGTTGGTGGGAGGGGCATGCGACAGGCGCGAAAACGCGTTCTCAACGACCACCACCGAGCCATCGACCATCAGCCCAATTGCGATCGCAAGCCCACCCAGACTCATCAAATTGGCGGACAAACCCACCGCGTTCATGATCAAAAAAGTAATTAGCGGGGTGAGAATCAGAGTCGCCACAACGATCAGACTCGATCGAACGTCCCCCAGAAACAAGAACAAAACCAGAACAACTAGCGCGACCCCTTCGGCCAGCACTTTGGAGACGGTCCAGATTGCGGCATCAATCAGCTCCGATCGATCGTAATAGGGCACGAGCTGCAGGCCGTCTGGCAGCATCCCGCTGGCATTGATCTGGTTGACTCGCTCCTTGACCCGGCCGACGACCTCCTTGGCGTTTCCGCCGGCGATCATCATGACCACCGCCCCGACCGACTCAGTCGTTCCATTCTTGATAACCGAACCAACTCGAACTTGGGTGCCGAGTTGGACGTCTGCAACCTGGCGCAGGAAGACCGGCACGCCGTCGGTTGCCCGGATCACAATCCGCTGAAAGTCTTCGAGCGAATGAATCAAACCCAAGCCTCGAATCAGGAATTGTTCTGAGTTTTGGGCCAAAACACCGCCACCGGCATTCGCGTTGTTAGCAGCCACCGCTTCATACACCTGGCGAACAGTCAGTCCAAAGTGACGCAAGCGGTCGGGATCAACCATCACCTGATACTGGCGAACGTAACCCCCTTGCGAATTGATCTCAGCCACGCCAGGAATGGATCGCAGTTGGGGCCGAACCACCCAGTCCTGGATCGTTCGTCGATCGGTCAGTTCCTGTACCGTGAGCGCCCGACCTGCATCCGTGGGCTTGTCCAGGGTGTACTGATAAATCTCACCAAGACCGGTACTCACCGGGCCGAGCACCGGGGTCACTCCAGCTGGCATCCGATCGCGGATTTCAACCAAGCGCTCGGACACTAGCTGGCGTGCGAAGTACACCTTTGTGGTGTCGGTGAAAACGAGTGTGATGAGCGACAGACCGGGCTTGTTCAGAGACCTCATTTCGGTGAGACCCGGAATCCCGGTCATACCGATTTCGATCGGCGCCGTGATGAAGCGCTCCACCTCTTCAGGCGATCGGCCCGGGGCATCCGTCGCGATCTGGACCTGAATATTGGTGACATCCGGAAACGCGTCGATCGCAAGCTTGCGGGTGGCCTGCAGGCCCGCGACGACCAAAATCAGCGCGATAACAGCCACCAAGACGCGCTGCGTTAGCGCCGCGCGGATGAGCCCGCCCATCATGACTGGGTGTTCCGAAGCCGTTCGTTATTCAGATGAAACGCGCCGTCGATGACGATCTTCTGGCCTGGCGACAAACCCGAACGAACCGGTCGCAAATCTCCGTCTGCCGCTGGACCTAATTCAACCGGTGTCAGCACAAAAACACCCGCTGACTTTTGGACATAAACATGATCACGGTTGTTCTCGCGCAGCACCCCTGAGGCGGGAACGACTAGTTCGCGGCGACGGCTGGTCTGGATCAGGAGATTGGCCAGCATGGCGGGCTTAAGCTCCCCGCTTCGATTGTCCAGCTCACAACGCGCCATGACCGTTCGCGTCTGAGGATCCACGAACGAGGCCACATGGACAATCCGGCCGGTCAGCGTTCGATCGAGCGATGGCACTTCGATTTCGACCTGTTGGCCAAGCTGGATCGAAGCGGATTGCTGTTCTGGCACATCAGCCACAACCCAGACCCGCGACAGGTCTGCGACGACGAACATCGTTTCAGCGGGTTGCACGACCTGCCCCACCGCCACCGAGCGTTCGACGACCGTGCCGTCGATTCTCGAAATGATGGTTTTGACGGGATTAATGACATTGGTGCGCTGTAACTCCGCAATCGCTTGCGGATTCATCCCGAGAATTTGCAACTGCGATGCAGCGCCACTCTCCTCGGCATGCGCAATTTCGGATGCATTTTCGCGGCGCTGCATCTCGGCCAGCGAGATCACATCAGACGAGTACAACTGGCGAGCCCGTT
Organism: Betaproteobacteria bacterium; assembly: GCA_009922405.1. Classification (GTDB taxonomy): domain Bacteria; phylum Pseudomonadota; class Gammaproteobacteria; order Burkholderiales; family Burkholderiaceae_E; genus RFPW01. Next base: position 5,823 of record RFVZ01000027.1, on the reverse strand, counting down.
CCGCAGCGGTGGCCAGCAAGCGAGCCTGCGCAACCGTCTTGAGATAGTTCAGTTGCGCCGTGCTGAGCTCCGCAGAACTCATAGTCGCCAGGACCTGCCCCGAGCGCACCCGCTGACCAACACTGGCTTTAAGTTCGAGTGCTCGACCCGCGACTGCAGTGCCGATCCGGGCCATGGCTTGTTCGTTAAAGTCGATGCGACCTGCAACCGCGAGGGTTTCGGCAATCGCCTGCTCGTGGACTTCGTGAACCTTGATTTTGAGCTCGAGTTCGGGGTTTAGTTTCACCTCTCTGTCGGATGGTCGGTTAGCCTGCGTGGGGTCAGCAGGCGATGGCTTGGACGCCGGGCTAGCCGTGACCGGAGCACTGGCTTTACCAGCAGGTGCCGGGGCATCGGAACATGCGACCAGAGCGCCTGTCAGCGCGCATGCAATCAACGATTTGAACCCACAGGTCACCAAGAAGCGCAAAGCAGAGCCCTCGCCCTTGGTCAGTCTTCGTCCGAAGAGGCTGCGACGCGCGTAAGAGGCAGTGTTTGTTCCTGCAAGCTTCAATTGCACGTTAATTTTTCTCAGTTGTCGAGGGGGGGATGCCTCGGTTTGGTCCAATAAATCGCAGGACCCTTACCGTTCTTCAACCTCGGCGGGCTTTGGTCCCATCGTTCTTCAACCAATCTCGATCGGCGACTTGGAGGGGAACTGATGGCTCGCCATTCGGATGATGTACACGCTGATCGAAAGCATCAGAGTGGTTCCACCGATGACTGCAATCTCAACCATGTGCTGGCCCACCTCGGTCACGAGATCGATCATGTGGCGCGTAAGGGCCGTGATGGCAATGTAGATCAGGAACCGGATCGGCATATGGTTGGTCTTGAAGTAGATGCCAACCATCGCTCCGATTTCGAGAAAGATAAACAAAAGCAGCAAGTCTTGGATGCTGGCATGACTTTTTGAGGTCACCATATCGAGCAAGTTAGCGCCCGCCGCCCAAACGGTCGCCCCCCCGATCGCGAACAGCGTCAGGCGGTGAAAGACCGAAACGCATCGGTCGCCAAATCGATCAATGGCCTCAAAAGACATGGTTAGCCTCCCTTTGAATCGGTTTAAGTCGTCTTGCTGGTGGCTGGATCGTAACGCTTGAGCCAGTCAAAAAATTCCTGAAACCAGACCTTGCTGTTGCGCGGCTTGAGTACCCAGTGGTTTTCGTCCGGGTACCACAACAGGCGCGCATCGACGCCTCTGGCCTTTAAGGTGTTGTAGTAAGCAAGCCCCTGCGCATCGGGAACACGATAGTCCTTCGCACCGTGGATCACCAGCGTGGGCGTGCGCATCGTTGCCGCAAAAGTGTGCGGGCTCTGACCACCCACCTTTGCCATGTCATCCCAAAACCATGCACCAAGTTCTTGAGCATGCCAGCCGTAGGCGTCATCTGCGAACATACCGACCCAGTCGTAACACCCCGCATGACAAACATAGGCCTGATAACGACCTGGTGCAACATGCGCGTTCATCCAGGCGACCATGTAGCCGCCATAGCTGCCGCCCGTTGCGAAGACGCGCTTGCGTGCGATCCAGGGCTTTTTGAGCAACCAGTCGGTGGTTGCTTCAATGTCCTGCAGCTCTAGCGCGCCCCATCGATGCGTGATGGAATCGAGAAAGGCATGCCCGAACCCCGAAGACCCGTGGTAATTCACATTCGCCGTCACATAACCTTGAGCGGCAAAGAGGTGGTAGTTCCAGCGCCAGTGCCAGTTATCGCCCGGCCCAGTATGCGGACCACCATGGACGATGTGGAGTAATGGGTACTTTCTCTTGCGATCGAACCCGGGCGGGAAATAAAGCCAAACCTGAATCTGATCGCCCTGCGCGCCCTCGATCCAGTGCTCTTCAGTGGAGCCCATATCGAGGTCTCGCAGGAGCGCATCGTTAAAGGATTCAAGCCGCGTCGCGACGCTGGGAATCGGAGTTCCGGTGGCGTCAAGTCCAAGCGCATGCAAACGCCCGGGGTGGGTCGCACAGTCGGTCACCGTGACGAGTTGACTAGGCCCAGTGTCGAATGCCTGAATCGTTCCGCCAACCGCAATCGGGGTGGCGTGGCGCTCGTTCAGGTCAAACCGCCAAACGGGTTGCCGTCCGTGTTCCTCGGCCCGGAAAAGCAAGCTCGATGCATCCTCGCTCCACAGCAAGGGCGCATGCGCTTCGCGGTCCCACTCGTCGCTGATCGTCTCCCAACGGGTTTCAGGGCCGCCGAGGTTCAACACCGCCAGCCGTTTTGGCATGGTGTGTTTGATGGCCTGGTGCGACGCCAGAAATGCGAGCCGGCGACCATCGGGACTAAAGCTCGGCCCGGTGAGATCCCAGGCACCGTCTTTGATCAAATCAGTAATCTTGAATTTTGATCGCGTCCGACCCTCGAACTCAATTTGCGCCAGAGCCATTCGTGGCGCGGGATGCTTGCCACGCTGCGGGTCATGAACAAACACCAGGCGTTTGCCGTTCGGCGAAATCGCCAAGTCATCCGCCCCTGGGTCACGCCGATTCAATTCGTAGCTCGCACCCTCAAGCAGATCAGTCACCCGCCCCGTACTGATTTCAAGAACCAGAAGATGGGGTACGCGGCCCATCGGAAGATTATCGTCCCAATGCCGGTAAACCGAATCCTCGGTGGCGTATGCCGTTTCCTTGCGATCCGAGAATGCTTTAAAGCGGGCCGCCTGATCCTTCATGCCCCGCCCCGCAGGCCAGACCCATGAAATCAGTGCGATATGGCGGCTGTCGGGGAACCACTTGAATCCGCAAACGCCGGTCGGCACCTGACCCGCACGACGCGCTTCGCCCCCGGCAGTCGGTATCAGATAGAGCTGTGGGGATGAATCCTTTTTTCCGTCCTGTTCCCGAGTTGCGACGAAAGCAATCCATGCGCCACAAGGGGAAAATTTCGGTTGGCTGTCTTTCTCGCCACAGGTCGTCAATTGTCGGGGCGCCAAGCCGGTCGTTGAGAACAGCCACAAGGCACTGCGATTGCGATTGTCCTCCATCGAAGGTTGGGTCACGGCGCAGACCACCTGTGATCCGTCAGGGCTGAGGCTTGGGGTGCCGATCCGCTGGAGCTTCCAAAGCAGATCGACCGTAAGCCGAGAGGTTTTTTGATTCACGATAACGCTTTTGATTCTTAAAAGTCTAACTATTCTTAAAGATCTAATTTGTCCGAGAATTCATGCAAGGCAAACACAAGGCCATATAAAAAAACAAATACACCGGCAGACCCGAGTGGGCTAAACCCGAGTTCTCCGACAAACATCGAGCACGAGATCAACATGAGTGCAGTTCGCGCCGTGTTCCACCACTTTCGGCGGCTCCCTGACATCATGTCAAAGCCTCCGCTCCACCCAAAATTTCGCGCTCATACGCGTGAATCGCTGGCAACCCGCCGGTGTGCAGAAACAGAATTCGCTCGTTGGGTTTGAAGAAGCCCTTGCGGGCTAAACCAATCAACCCGGCCATGACTTTGCCGGTATATACCGGGTCGAGCGGGATACCCTCGGTGCGTGCCAGCATCTGAATGGCCTCGACCATCGCCGGGTTCGAAATGGAATACTTGGGCTGCCAATATCCGCCGACGCTCAGCACTGATTCAGGAGGCACCGTCATCGGTACGCCCAGCAAGTCCAATACGGCCTGCGCCTCTCGAAGGACCAGCGGCTCCTGATCCTGCGGGTCACGACTGACTCCGATACCGACAATCGGGATCTGGATGTGATTGCCGAGGAATCCGGCGAGCATTCCTCCGTGCGTCCCGGAGCTACCAGATCCGAGAACAACACGATCCATCGGTAGGCCCAACTCCAGCATCTGTTGCTGGAGTTCTTGCGCACAAGCCACATAGCCCAGCCCGCCCAGCGCGTTCGATCCGCCTCCAGGAATGATGTAAGCCTTGCGGCCCAGCGCCGCGACATCGTCCGCCACTTGATTCATGGCGGCCACCATGTTCGAGCCACCAGGCACCACGGTCATTGCTTCGACCCCCATCAGGCGGAACATGAATTGATTGCCGGTAGCGTCTTCGTGAAAGCTGCCGGGCACCCGCTCTTCAATGACGAATCGGCATTTGAGACCTTCTTTGACGGCAGCGGCCAGCGTAATCCGACAATGGTTCGACTGCGGCGCCCCGCAAGTCACCAGCGTATCTGCCCCCTGCTCCAAGGCATCTGCAACCAGAAATTCGAGCTTGCGGGTTTTATTACCGCCGGGGAACAGCCCCAGCATATCGTCGCGCTTGATCCAGACTTCGGGGCCAACGCCGCCCGGGCAACTCGCAGCCACTGCCTTGGAAAATCGGGGCATCGGCTCAATCGGTGTCGCGAAGGCCGTATAGCGACGTCGTGGGAAACGGGAGAGGTCCATAATCAACTCCAAGCAATGAATTTTGAGTGTATCCGATGCGCCAACTAATTACCTTTATAAGTACGATATGCCTGCTCGGTCTAACACCCTTGAGTCAGGCGCAGGAGTTCCCAAACAGGCCGGTCACCATCGTGGTCCCCTACGCCGCGGGCGGTTCGACAGATATCCTCGGGCGGACCTTGGCTGAGAGTCTGACGCGGGAACTCAAGCAACAATTCATCATCGAAAATGCCGGAGGCGCGGGCGGAACGATCGGCGCGGCGCGTGTCGCTAAGGCACAGCCCAATGGCTATACCCTTCTCTTCCACAACATGGGACACGCTGCGGCACCGGCGCTTTATCGGACGCTCAGTTATGATCCCCTGAACGATTTTGAACCTTTGGGTTCGGTCGCGGATGTGCCGATGATCTTGGTCGGACGCAAGACCCTGGCGCCCAACACGCTGGCCGAGTTGATCCCGTACCTGCGTTCCAACCGAGACAAAGCCAACTTTGCGCATTCCGGTGCAGGCTCCACGGCGCAGCTTTGTTCGATGCTTTTTATGAGCACCATTCAAACCGACCTCACCACGATTCCATATCGTGGGACCGGACCGCGCTCACCTCCAAGCCGGATCGATTAAGGCCTTCGCGATCGCTAACAAGACTCGACTGGCGACCTTGCCAACGGTCCCAACCTTTGCAGAAGCGGGCTTGCCAGGCTTCGAGCTCGCGGTTTGGCACGGACTCTATGCACCAAAAGGGACGTCAAAGGCGGTTTTGCAAACATTAGAAGCGGCCCTCAAGCGCGCGCTCCACGACCCCGCCTTGATCCAGCGCTTCGCCTCACTCGGCACTGCACCGGTAGATGACTCCCAGGCCACCGCGCAGGCGCTCCGGTCCCATCTGGCGGCGGAGATTGGGCGCTGGGGGCCGCTGATCAAAAAGGCCGGGGTGTATGCCGACTAGGTCCGGAACTCGAATGTCCGGACCTCGGGATCAGAATTTGCACTCGAAATAACGGCGAATCCGAGCATTAATTGCCCCGATCAGGCTTTCTTTGCTTTCTGTTGGTGCAACTTGGTTGGCGGCGTCGCTCAGATACGCTTCATTTCGGGCCTGGAATTCAAACGCTTGCTGTGCCAGCAGCTCGGTGCACTCCGGGTGATTCTGCAGGACGGGCTGCATCGCCTCCTTGGGGATTTCGGCCAGGATCACCTGACTCAAGGCTTGCACGCTCGCATTGCGCCCCTCGCCAAGCATGAGGGCCATCTCACCGAAAGAATCCCCCGCTTTGAGTTCAGCCATTTTTTTCGGCGGGCCATCCGGCTGATTGAGCAGCACCGCAACCCGACCGCTCAAAATCACAAACATCGACGATCCGGGATCGCCTTGCCGGACAATCAATTCGGGTTCACCGTAAACGCGCCGACGATACG
>RFVZ01000260.1 GCA_009922405.1 Betaproteobacteria bacterium | reverse complement strand
GTGTTGTCGCGGTAGGGCGTGAACTGAGGGCGAACGAGCGTCACATGGCATTCATTCGGAGTATGTACGTTGCCCCAGATACGCGGGGTAAAGGGCTTGGGCGCCACTTACTGAATGCCGCCCTGAAGCATGCCTCGTCGTGGCATGGCGTCGAGCAAGTCAAGCTTTCCGTGACCGCTGGCAATGAATCCGCAGTGCACCTTTATCAGAGTGTCGGCTTCGTCGAGGTCGGTCGCGTGCCACGCGCATTGCGAATTGGGAGTCAATACTTCGATGAACTAATTATGCTACTTGTGATGGGTTGATCTGAACGACTGGAATGAGCGGAAAAAGGAGCGATTACTGCTCGGGTCCAGGTGGGCAGCAGTCATCGCGCTGGTGCCGTCAAGCGTTAGTCCAAACAACACTGCCAACAAGACCAGGTCATGCACAACCGATTCGAGTCACGCCTGCTCGCCCTGACCCTGTTTTGCACCGCGCTCGGTGGCTGCGTCGCTCCCCAATTGCGCCGCCCGCTCGAAGAGCCCGAGGTGATTCCACCGTTACCCACATTCCTGACGGTTCATGAATGTGAAATGGCTTATGGTTTGGGCGCTTGCGGCACGGGGAGTCAGGTCTACGGGCAGGCCAGCCTCGCAGCACCTCCCGACGCATACAACTGGTACATGCCTTATTCGTTTGGCACGATGACGGGCGCGCTACTGCATGACCACTATGCCCCGCCTGGAATTTACCTCGCGCAGGTCCCTTACGGGTCCTACCTTCAGCCCGCCGTGGTCCAGCGATATGCGTTGGTCAACCCTCAGACCGTAAGGATTTATCGTTCCGCCCCGCAACCATTTCAAGGTGGTGCGCGCCTTCCACAACCTCCACCGGCATGGCGTTGGCAAACCCGTCCGGAGCGCGTAATGAGGGTCCCAGAACCGTTCCCTTCAAATCCGGCACTGATACCGCCAACACCGCCGATCCCACAGAAGCCAAGCCCGATGCCTGCCTTCGTAAATCCCCCTCCCCATCCGGGGCAGCAACCCGATCGGTTGGATCGCGCTGACAGGCCCGGCCGGCCTGATAGAACTGATCGGCCCGACAGGTCCGATCGATCCAGCACCGGTAACACTGGGCCCCGTGCGGGCGACCGTAAGCCAGACGAGAAAAAGTGAGCAGAGCCGATCTTTGAAGTACGAGCGTATTCGCACCTTCTTTGTCCTGCTTGGCGGGCTATGGCTGCTCAGCCTGCTTACATCGTGTGGCGGGGAAGGCGCCGCGCAGATCCCGGCTGATGTGGGGTCTGAACGAGTGGCCTGCAGTACGCTTGACGAAAAGCAATGGCTGCAAAATTATTTCCAAAGCTGGTATCTGTGGGATGGCTCGAGTCCGACGGTTGATCCGGAAAGCGACCTCTCACTGGCCGAATACTTTAAGTCTTTGCTATTTCTGGGCAACCAGCTCTATCCACCGGACAGGTTTAGTAACTACGGCGCTACCGCATCGTTTCAGCGGCAGTTTAATGCCGGTCAGTCCTTAGGCTATGGCTTCGCGGTAGCGGGTCAAGAGATCTTGGATCAGCCAGATCAGCCGCTTTTGGTGCGTTATGTCGAGCCTGGTTCTCCGGCTGATGCTGCAGGGCTAAGGCGAGGCGATCAAGTTTTGGCACTCAATGATTTGCCGTCGAGTACGGTGGTTCAGCGCCGAGATTTCAGCGCCTTGAGCGCTTCCGCTGAAGGTCAGACGCTCAAGCTCTCTTGGGCACGCGGTACCCAGCAGCATCTCGACTATTTGCGTTCTGCAATTTACGACCTCAATCCAGTGCAGAACGGTCGAATTTTTACTCTCGCTAGTGGACGTAAGGTCGGTTATCTGATGGTCACCACCATGCTCACCCAGGCCAGTTCCCCTTTGGCAAGTTATTTCAATCAGCTCAGCGCAGCGAAGGTGCAGGACATCATTTTGGATCTGCGCTACAACGGCGGGGGCTACGTCAATATCGGAGCGCTTTTGGCATCGTATTTTGCGGGTGATGTTGTCAGTGGGCAGATTTATGCTCAGCTTCGATTTAATTCAAAGCATAGCGATTCAAATTCAAATTATTTGTTCTCGAAGCCCGTGAGCTCTTTTGGCCTCGGGCGTGTATACGTTCTGACGGGCCAGCGGACATGTTCTGCCAGCGAGCAGGTGATCATGGGCCTTCGGGGCGTCGGAGTGGAGGTCGTCACCATCGGCTCAACCACTTGCGGAAAACCAGTGGGTTTCGTACCCGCTAGTTATTGCGAAAACACCTACCTCGTAGAAAACTTCTCGTCCTACAACAACGCTGGGCAGGGAAATTATTTCTTTGGGCTTGACGCAACCTGTCCTGGCGTAGAGGACTTCAGCAAAGCCTTCGGAGACAATCAGGACCCGATGATCGTGCAGGCGTTTTCGCATATCCAAATGGGGATCTGTTCTTCGAGCGCTGCGAAGCAGCAAAAGGCGCTGCCCAGGCAGTTTTGGCCAAATATCCAGATCCCTGATGGCGATGGGGTGCGGGGTATGTTGAGGTGAGTCGTCCAGGGCCATTGCATTGAAACGCGCTATGTTTGATTTTGAACCGGTGCATGCGGTGATGCGTCGTTATGCCGAGAATGATCTGCTTGCTGGGCTATCGAGCGCCGTGCTGCACGGCGCCGAATTGGTGGACGTGCATTGCGTCGGCTGGGCGGACCGTGAGGCGGGCGTTGCGCTGGATCAGGACCATCTTTTCCGCATTTTTTCCAACACCAAACTGATTACATCCTGCGCGGTTTTGCGGATGATGGAAGAAGGGAAGATTGGACTCGACGATCCAATTGAGGCTTACTTGCCGCAATTGGGTGCACGCAGAGTTTTGCGCAAGGGTGCCCAAGATCTTGCAGATACTGAACCAGCGCGCTCGTCGATCACGGTGCGCCATCTGCTGTCCCACAGCGCGGGCCTCACCTCGGGCATCCTCGACCCTCAATCACCGCTGCATGGCCCCTACCTGGCGAGTGGAGTCCGCGACCCCAACAGGACGCTGGTCGGAATGATCGATGCGCTGGCTGACTTGCCCCTGGCGTTCCATCCCGGTACGCGCTGGGAGTACTCGATGGCGACCGATGTGCTCGGCCGATTGCTCGAAGTTTTGGGCGGTCAGACTCTCGACCGAGTGTTGTTCGAGCTGATCTTCGAGCCCCTGGGTATGCACGACACGCGTTTTTGGGTCCCTCCCGAAGAGCAGCATCGCCTGGTGGCCTACTACGCTGGGGTCAGTCTGAATGAACCGATGCGCCCTGGTTTGAGCCG
>RFVZ01000259.1 GCA_009922405.1 Betaproteobacteria bacterium | reverse complement strand
CTCATCGAAGAAATTGAGCATGGCGGTCATGCACATTACTTCACCACGCTACAGATGAATCTGGCGTCCCTGATGCTCGGCGGCACAGGCGTGACATTGCCACCCCCGGCCGCGTTCATTTCGAACAAGATTCATCGCGCCTTCAAGGCTGGAGATTGGGTCGAGGCGGCGCGCCTGCAGCGTCAGTTCGCGCTATTTCCGTCGCGCTGGATGGAATTTGGCTTGGCCGCAGTGATGAAAGCAGCGCTGAATTTGCAAGGCATGGCTCTCGGCGATCCTTACCCCCCGTATGAGCCGCTGCCGCCCGCTGCACTCGATTCTTTGCAGGCCTACCTCAAGACAATGGATTTGTGATTGTTTAAGTTCTTTGAATCGCTTCTGGATCCCTATCCAGAGGAGGAGCCTGCCCCGACGCCCGCCACTTTTCCTCAATTCTTATGGGCGGCCTCGGCCGGGATGCGGGTGCACATGGTCGCCGTGATTGGCTTGACCGCGCTGATCGGTGCCTTTGAAGCGCTGTTGTTCGCGTTGGTTGGCGAGATGGTCGACTGGATTTCGCTGGTCGAGCCGAGTCAACTTTTTGCGCAACGTGGTCGGGAGCTTTTTTGGCTTGCCGCCCTGCTGATGGCAAGTGTTCTGATCGTTGGACTGCAGGCGCTGTTTAAGTATCAGACCCTGTTCGGTAACTTCCCGATGCGATTGCGCTGGAACTTCCATCGCTTGATGCTTTCGCAAAGCATGAGTTTTTATCAAGACGAGTTTGCCGGAAGGATTTCGACCAAAGTCATGCAAACGGCCCTCGCCGTCCGGGACGTCTTGCTGGGCGTTGGCGACATCATGGTGTTTGTGGTGATTTATTTTGTCACCATGGTCAGTGTGGTCGGCACGTTCGATGTGCTGCTGCTCCTGCCCTTTGTCCTTTGGGTCTCGCTGTATGCCGTTGTACTTCGATTTTTTGTTCCAAAGATCGGTCGTGTGGGGAAAGCGCAAGCCGATAAGCGCAGCCTGATGACAGGACGGATCACCGACGCCTACACCAATATTTCCACGGTTAAATTGTTTTCGCACGCAGACCGCGAGGCGCTCTACGCACGCAGTGCGATGCAGGAGTTCATGGAAACCGCCTATGCGCAGATGCGCCTGGCCAGTGGCTTTGAGATTGCGAACCATGTCCTTGGAATGGTTCTGGTGGTGTCGACCTCAGGCCTCGTTTTGTGGCTCTGGACTCAAGGCAGCGTTGGGGTGGGGTCGGTGGCCGCTGCGACAGCGATGTCCCTGCGCCTGAACGGCATCTCGCACTGGGTCATGTGGGAGTTGGCTAGCCTGTTTGAAAACATCGGCACGGTGCGTGACGGGATCAACATGTTGTCCAAGCGCCAGACCGTCGTCGACCGTGAACAGGCACCCGAACTCAAGGTCAGGGAAGGGCAAATCCGATTCGAGTCAGTTCGTTTCACCTACGATGACAATCGAAACGTGATCCACGGTCTCGATTTGTTGATCCGCCCTGGGGAAAAGGTGGGATTGGTGGGCCCATCAGGCGCCGGCAAGAGCACGGTGACCAACCTGTTGCTGCGCCTGTACGACCTCAGTAGTGGTCGCATTCTGATCGACGGACAGGATATTTCTCAAGTCTCGCAAATGAGTCTGCGGGCCAATATCGGCATGGTGACGCAGGACACGTCGTTGCTGCATCGGTCGGTGCGGGACAACTTACTCTACGGTCAGCCCGACGCGTCCGAGGCCGAAATCCGGCAGGCTCTCCAGCGCGCAGAGGCTGCGTCCTTTATCGAATTGTTAAGGGATCCGTCCGGGCGCAAAGGCCTGGATGCCCATGTGGGTGAGCGAGGCGTCAAGTTAAGTGGGGGGCAACGTCAGCGGGTCGCGATTGCTCGGGTCATGCTAAAAAATGCACCGGTTCTGATTCTCGATGAGGCGACGAGTGCCCTCGACAGCGAGATCGAAGCTGTTATCCAGCAGAGCTTGTATCGGTTGATGGAAGGAAAAACAGTCCTCGCAATTGCCCATCGCCTGAGCACGATTGCGGCCATGGACCGTCTGATCGTGATGGATGAGGGGCGCGTTGTTGAAGAAGGGACGCATCGAGAGTTGCTCGAGCGTGGTGGGCTATATAGCCGCCTCTGGGCCCATCAGAGCGGTGGGTTTTTGGCCAGTTCGCAGGTGGAGTTGGCGCATTGATTTGATGCGGTGAGTGGATACCTTGAGTGGATGTCTTGAGTGGATGCATCAACGCGCGTTCAATCACTCGGCGCGAACTCGCTGGACTGCCTGCTGAAGGTTTTCCCATGGGCGTTGTCCGGGCGCAAAGCGCTTGCGCATCCATTGAATGAGATCGGTGAGTTGGCGATCGCTGATGCTGTCGCGAAACCCTGGCATGAAACCCGAATCGACCGAGGCCGGGGCCTGAATTCCGTCGAGGATGATCCGAATCAGATTGTCGGGTCGATCACTATAGAGATTGGTATTGAGTGCGAGAGGCAGGTTTTGCCCCAGTAAGTGATTCGCAGATCCATCATAATGACAACCACCACAACTTCCTTCGAACTGTCGTTGTGCGGGCCCTGGAAACGGGGCGCCCTGAGCAGCCCCCGCAATCAGGTCGTTGGCTTGTTCCTTTCGTGGCGTGCGTTCACCGTCCTGGAGGCTGGCCAGGTAGTGCGCGATTGCGCGGATATCGGCGTCGGGTGCCGGACTCATTGCACGAACGACAGATGCCATTGGACCTGCCGCCGCGCCATGATCCCGACTATGGCCTTGGCGCAGGTACTGGTAAAACTCGTTTTCTGTCCAGGCAATCGGCGCCTGGCTAAGCGCGTCAAGAGCGGGGGCTTCCCATCCGCCGGTCAATGCGCCTCGTAAATGGCGTTCTGTTTGCTGCTCTGCCCCCAGCGCATTGCGGGGCGTATGACAGCCACCGCAGTTGCCGACCTGGTTCACAAGATACGCACCCCGGTTCCAGAGTGCGCTTCGGGCGGGATCGTCGTTCCATGGAACGGCATGATGAAAGAGGCCATTCCAGAGCGCCATCAAGGGGCGGACGTTAAACGGAAACCTGAGTTCAGTGCTGGGTACGGGGCTGTGAGTAGCAGGTTGGGACATCAGCCACCCATACAGCGCCATCATGTCCTCGTCACGCATCCCACCAAACGCGGTGTAGGGAAAAGCAGGGTACAGATGGTGGCCCTCGCGCGAGATGCCTTCGCGCATTGCTCGCTCAAATGCACGGTACGACCAACGACCAATACCGGTTTGCGCGTCGGGGGTTAAGTTGGTGCTGTAAACAACGCCA
>RFVZ01000258.1 GCA_009922405.1 Betaproteobacteria bacterium | reverse complement strand
CACCGTCTTTCGAAGCACCGTCTTTCGAAGCACCGTCCTTCGACGCACCGTCTTTCTGGCCAGCGCTCTCGGCGCCCCCTTTGTCAGCGCCGGGGGCCGGTTTCTTGGCACCGCTGTCGCGAAAATCCGTGACATACCAACCCGTTCCCTTAAGCTGGAATCCGGCCGCTGTCAATTTACGGCGATAACGTTCGGCATGACAAACTGGGCAAATCGTCAAAACCGGGTCGGACAACTTTTGCAAGGTGTCATGCTCGTGGCCACAAGCGTCACAAAGGTAAGCGTAGATCGGCATGGGATGGGGGAAGTTTCTGCGACGAAAAACACTCGAGTATAGCGCCCCACTCAGGGCTTTAGACCACAACGGTGGCTAGATCGTCTGACCCATTGCACGCACAAGCGTAGCCCGACGGGAGGTCGCCGTGCCCCCCAGTACGAACCCCTGCAAACGCTCTTCGCGATCCTTAAAGTGGCCTTCGAGGCCACCGTCGGATTCCAGAAAGCTCCACTCACCCGTAATACCCTGCGGTGCCGGGACCACACTCAAGGGAAAAGCCGGTGTCTTAACCGCTACCGGCATGACCGGATAGACCACATCGGTCGGCGTGCCCGTCAATGTTTTTGCCAGCGCGCGTGCGCCGGTCATCAACGGCAGCACATAGGGCATCACCTGGCCGTCGACCTCTGCACAGTCGCCCAGGGCGTAAACGTCAGGCGCACTGGTGCGCAGAATTGAATCCACCACAATGCCGCGATCGACGGTCAGGCCCGCAGCGGCTGCCAGCGCGGTCCTGGGCCTCAAGCCCACCGCGGACAGGACGAGATCGGTCGACAAGCGTTGGATATCAGCCGGTTCGGCCTCAATTGAGCCCGACCGTATCGATCCGACAGTCACCCATTCGACCACCAACCGCGCGCCATCCCGGTGGATCGCCCGGACCGAGGCGCCCAGATGAAATCCAACCCCCGCCGCAGAAAGGGCAACTTGCATGGCCCGGCCGGCGCGCTCGGGAACCAAGCGACCAAGCGGCAGGGGCGCAAGATCCACCACATCAACTTGATACCCTGCCACGGCGAGATCGTTCGCAAATTCACAACCAATGAGTCCGGCGCCCAGGAGAGTGACGTGCGCACCGGTGGTGAGCGCCGCGTGAAAACGGCCATAGTCGACGAGATCATTGACCGAATAGACCCGATCGCCGGCATCGCCCTGCAATGGCAGCCGGATCGGATCAGCACCGACCGCGAGCACCAATGCGCGATACGGGACGACCCGATCATCCAGTACAACGGTCCTTGCGACCGTATCGATCCGAGCGACCTCGCGTTGCGCCAAAACCGTGGCCTGAATTGCCTCAGCCGCGGCCGCAGCCGGCGTCGTCACCAGACTGGCCGGCGAACGACGTCCAGCCAGTGCATTCGAGAGCATGGGCTTTGAGTAGAACGCCCCCTCGTCGCGGCTGACCAGGACGATCGGGGTGCTCGGATCGAGCTTGCGGAACTCTCGTGCAAGCGTCCAGCCGGCAAGCCCGGTCCCGACAATCACCAAAGGGGCGCCCATGGCCTAGACCACCACCATTTCGAAGTCCGACTTGGCAACCCCACATTCGGGGCAGGCCCAGTCTTCGGCAACTGCACTCCAGAGCGTACCCGCGGGGATCCCGTCCTCGGGGCGGCCGGCCGATTCGTCATAGACAAAGCCGCAAACAATACAAAGATACGTATTCATGATTTTTCCTGGATAAAAATGGGCAAAAGCGTTCGCCTTTAGACCTTGGCAGTTAAACCGCGACGGCCCGGACGCGATCAAGCACCTGCTGGTAAGCGTTGGCATGCTTTTCTTCGACCTTGGCGAGTGCCGCAAATCGCTTCGCCGCTTTTTCGAGCAGGGCCCGAAATGCCTCGGCATGTTCGCGCGACTCGGCGATCTGCTCGTCAAATTCGGCAACAGCCGCCTGATTGCCTTCTTCGACCGCAAGATGGCGGAAGGTCGGGTACATCGTGGTGAATTCATAGGTTTCGCCCTCGATGGCGATTTCCAGCGCCCGCGCGGGAGTCAGCCTGGATTTTGGATAAAGCAGATCGAGGTGCCCAAAGGCATGCATCACTTCCTGATCCGCGGTCGCCTCAAAATGGCGAGCGGTTTCTTCATCGCCCGCCTCGCGAGCAATCTTGGCAAAATAGCGGTACTTAATGTGGGCCATCGATTCGCCGGCAAATGCGGACTCGAGATTGGCGATCGTGGCCGAAGCCGTGGCCGGGGTCGTGGTTTGTGTCGTTGTGGTGGTCATTTGAATACTCCTGGATGAATGATGCGTGAACCGACCCACGCATCATGCAAGGAGCACGACCCGCCGCGCCAACGGATCATTTCGATCGTCGTGATCGGTGGTTCCGATCACCCGAAGATCATCGCGGGAGGCTCTGAACCCAGGGTTCAGAGCGCCAATGTCAGAACGGAATATCGTCGTCCTCGGGCGGAAAATGATCTGCCCCTCGACCCGCCGCCGGCCCCGACCCGGCCGAACCGGCAGGACTTGGCCGAGCAGCGCCGGCGCGAGCGCCTGCAGAGAATTCACGCGGTGCGGAACCAGCGCCCGGCGCCCCCTCCTCACCCGCCCGCGCCATGCCGTCGCGTGTGCCCAGCATCTGAAGCTCGGTCGCATCGACATCCAGCGAGTGCCGCTCAACCCCGTCGCGATCGTTGTACTTGTTAAGCTTGAGACGGCCCTCCACGTAAACCTGACGGCCTTTCTTAAGGTATTCCCCAGCGATCTCGCCCAGTTTCCCGCCGAAAGTGACGCGATACCAGTCGGTCTCCTCACCGGCCTTGGTTTTTCGGGTCACCGCAATACTGGTATTGGCCAGCGCCCGGCCGTCCGGTGTGAAGCGCATTTCGGGGTCACGCCCCAAATTTCCGATCAAGGTAACTTTTGCATATGACATGTGGATCTCCCAGGGTTCTGGTTAAATATACAGTGCTTTGCGGGCGATGGAATCAGACGGGTGGCTGAGGCGGCGGGCCAAATGAGTCGACCCATCGAAGCTGCAGGTGGCCAATTTCGGGGGATTCTGGACCGGTTGGCGAGGGGTATGCGGCTTACCGGACCGAGCCAGCTATAGTAGCAAGTTGCCTGAACCGATGCCGCCGGATGGCCAATGTGACCCCGAAGCCGAACCACCCGATCGCGCCAGCGTCGACGACCACCGAAATCCGCATTCGGGGCGCTCGAACCCACAATCTCAAGAATATTTCCCTTGATCTGCCGCGCAACGCGCTGGTGGTAATCACTGGCCTGTCGGGTTCGGGGAAATCCTCGCTCG
>RFVZ01000257.1 GCA_009922405.1 Betaproteobacteria bacterium | reverse complement strand
GGTGGTCGTTTCTTCCGTGACGCCAACCACGCTGTCGAGCTGGCGCTGGTACCAGCCCGGATCGGTGGCCAAGCGCTTACGGATCGATGCGAAGAGGCAAACCGCTTCTTCGCTATCCGGGTGATCAAGCAGACTCATGTCGTGGGCTGCGCGCGCGCCCAGATGCAGGAGCATCGTGGCGTCGCCACCATCGTCGAGAATCATGTTCGCGGTGCCGTGCGGGTTGGCATCAGTGACCGGCCAGTCGAAGATGTGATGGGTGTATTCCCAATAATCATCCAGCGATTCACCCTTGACCGCAAAGACCGGCGTGCGACGGGCGGCCAATGCGGCGGCAGCGTGATCCTGCGTTGAAAAAATATTGCATGAAGCCCAGCGAATCTCGGCGCCCAAGGCCTGCAGGGTTTCAACCAGCACGGCGGTCTGGATCGTCATGTGCAGGGAGCCGGTGATGCGCGCGCCGCGCAACGGCTGAGACGCCACATATTCGGCGCGGACGGCCATCAGACCGGGCATTTCAGTCTCGGCAATCTCGATCTCTTTGCGGCCCCAATCGGCCAGGGTGATGTCGGCGATCCGACAATCCGTAAAGGAAAGCTCTGCGGCCAAGGCGGCCTTTTGAGTGGGTGCATTCAAGGCGATTCTCCAAGTCGGTACGCGACCATTTAAGGGAGACCGGTGTGCAAGGGCACACGCGCCTTGAAATCCTGTCAGGATTCAAAACCAATGCGCACCCGCAACCGATCGATTGCGAGCGCCGTTGGAACGTTTCCGAGCCTAGCGCCAGTGATGGGGTGGTTATTGATCAACCCGACGCAGCCGTTTGGCAACCGTCACCCAGCTCTGGACGTTGCAGCGCCCCTCGGAGATCAACATCATAACCCAGCAACATAATCCTGGAAATCCCTGACGAGGCCCGGGTCAGGCGTTCAGAACCTCAATGCAGCGTGGCTTTTCGCCGCGGCACTTCCTGACCCGCCAGGATCGCAATATCGATTTCAGCCAGTTCCTCTTCGGCGAGCGCCGCATGGCGCGCCACCAAAATCAACTGCTCGCCCTCCTCGGCTGAACCGAGGGCGGTCTGGACTCTCACCAGGGTCTCGCGCAGCGTGCGCAGTTCTTCCTGCAGGCAACCCAGTTCGTCTTCGCGTTCCCAAGGCTTCGAAAACGTTTTCGGAAATTCCTTCATCAATCCACCCCCTGATTGTCCAGATGTTGCGATGGTAAGCAGACCAACCCCGGGCTGGCCAGTCTCACGTCGATGATCCCGACCACGGGTCGGGATCCATTGATGGCCGGTGCCAGGTCAGTGCGGTGTCGCAGGAGGCGCTGGCGCTTGCTGAATCCCTGAATCCCTAAATCCCCTTGGAATCGCTGCCAGCAACTGCTGCGTGTAAGGATGCTGCGGATTGGCATAAAGTGATTCGGCTGGGCCCTGCTCGACAATCTCGCCCTGACGCATGACGAGAATCTCATCGGCCATGAACTGCACTACTGCAAGGTCATGGCTGATGAACACATAGGTCAAGCCAAAGGCCTCCTGCAGATCCAGCAAAAGATTCAGCACCGTGGCCTGAACACTGACGTCCAGTGCGCTCACGCACTCGTCACACACGAGGATCTCGGGTTGCATCGTCAGGCACCGGGCGATCGCAATCCGCTGGCGCTGCCCGCCCGAAAATTCGTGTGGGTACTTGCCAAACGCCTGCGCGGTAAGGCCCACGCGCTCCAACCACTGCAAGGCCAACGTCTCGCGTTCGTCGTCACTCGAACCGATTTGATGAACGCGCAGGGGTTCGGTCAAAATCTGGCCGACCGTAAAGCGAGGATTGAGGCTGGCGTAGGGGTTTTGGAAAATGATCTGGATCCGGCGCCGAAACGGCTTTAGGCCAGACGCCGTCAACGCCGTCAGGTCGTGACCCGCGAAACGAATCTCACCGGCGCTGTTCGCGAGCAATCGGGTCAGCATGAGACCGAGCGTCGTCTTTCCAGACCCAGACTCGCCAACCACGCCCAGCGTGCGCCCGCGGTTCAAAGTGAAACTCGCGTTCTGGACCGCAGCAATTTTGGTCCCGCCAAACAAGCCCCAAAGAAGCCCTGAATTCAAGACATAGTCTTTGCGCAAGCCCGTAACCTGCAAAATCGGGTCTGCAAGCCGGTCCGCAACCGGGTCCGCAACCGAGTCCGCAACCGGGTCTGCCATAACACCGTCCCCGCCCTGCGGTTCGAGTAAGTCTTCGATGGTCGGCAAACGCTTTCCACCGCCGTGTGCTGCCCCACCAAGCCCGGGTCGGCAGGCAAGCAGCGCGCGGGTATACGGGTCGTTGGGCGTCCTGAAAATCGCTTCAGCCGGTCCCTGCTCTCGAATCACACCACGGCGCAGAACGACCACGGCATGCGCGAGTTCGCCAACCAGATTGAGGTCATGGCTAATAAAAAGCATGCTCATCCGGCGGGTCTGCTGCAAGCGCAACAACAGATCGATGATCTGACGTTGCACCGTGACGTCGAGCGCTGTGGTTGGCTCGTCAGCAATCAACAGGCGCGGCTCGCAGGCGATCGCCAGCGCGATCATGGCGCGTTGCTGCTGCCCCCCCGATAGCTGGTGCGCATACGCCTTGGCCCGCGCCCGCGGTTCGGGCAGGCCGACTTCCTCCATCAGCTCAAGCACTCGGGTCCGCGCTTGCCTGGCACTCATGCCGCCCTGAATTCGGAGGACTTCTGCGATCTGATCACCCACCGTTTGCACGGGATTCAGCGAACTCATCGGGTCCTGAAAAACCATCGAAATTTCGCGACCACGGATTCGGCGCATGGCCTCGCCGTGCAATTCCAGAAGGTTCTGGCCGGCCCAGTGCACCTGACTGCCCGGGTGGATCCGTGCATTGTCCGGCAACAACTGCAGCAGACTCATGGCCGTCACACTCTTCCCGCTGCCGGACTCCCCCACCAGCGCCACCGTCTGCTGATCGGGGATGGAAAAACTGATTCCGCGAACGGCCTCCTGGACGCCTGCTGACCCCATATCGAAAGCGATCTGAAGGTTCTGAACGGTCAAAACCGACTGGGGGGCGGCAGCCGAGGGGACGCTGGAGGTAATGGGATTCATGTGAGTTTCTGAAACTAGCGCAGCTTCGGATCCAGCGCGTCACGCAACGCATCGGTCAAGAGCGCGAAGGCCGTGACAAAGAGCGCCATAAATCCGGTCGCAGCAACCAGTTGCCACCACTTGCCCAGCACCAATTCGGTCTGGGCCTCCGACAACATCGTTCCCCAGCTCACCATGTCCATTGAAACGCCGAGTCCCAGGAAGGACAGGATGACTTCGGCCTTGATGAAGCTCACGACATGCAGGCTCAG
>RFVZ01000256.1 GCA_009922405.1 Betaproteobacteria bacterium | reverse complement strand
AAGTCGGTGCACTGGGTCGCCGACGATGCTTTGTTGGGGCCGATCTTCAAGCGCATTGGTCCGTTGTTGCCGGCGGAGATCGATGGTTCGACGCTCCAACCTCAGCTGAGTCATCGTTTAAATATGTATCGTTACGATGATCAGGATGTTTTTAATCGCCATACCGATGGTGATTGGCCTGGTTATGGTTTGACGAATGATCGTCGCGAGATGGTTGAGTGGCCCAGGCTGCGTTCATGTCTGACGATGCTGCTTTATTTGAATGGCCCTGACGATGGCGTGCAAGGCGGAGCAACGCGTTTGTACTCCCCAACCGGGCTCTGGGTTGATGTGACGCCGCAAAAGGGCGCAGCGCTGTTCTTCCGGCACGGGTTCGGGCCGGGTTCAGTCCTCCATCAAGGCTGTCGTGTAAGCGGTGACGTATCGAAATACGTGGCCCGCATCAACGTGATGTATGCGCGCAATTAAGATTTAAGCGCTGGGTGCGTTGCCCGCGCTCTTGGGTGCGCTGCCTACGCTAGCCGGTGCGCAAGCGGGTGAGCGGACGCCGATCTATCAGCGGTTGCTACCCGGGGATGGTTTGGTGGGTACCGATGAGTCTGAACGTCCACCTGTATTCGAGGGGCTGTCGGAAAAGGTTTGCAAGGTTTCGGACCATGCGCGATCCGAAGCGGCCGGCGGTGGTCCGTGCGGCCCACCATGTTGTTGGCCCGGCGGCATTCCCGGCGGCATTCCCGGCGGATTGCCCGGTGGATTTCCCGGAGGGAGGCCAGTTGAATAAGCAGGAGGGTAGCCTGGAGAGTACCCGGGAGGGTAGCCGGTTTGGTACCCGGGCGGATAAACGGGCAGCGGTCCGCGAGGGTCAATCTGCTGACCATATCGAGGATCAAGTCGAGGGTCCATTCGAGGATCAAGCCCGCCGTTGGAGCGTCCCGCGCCTCGATTGCCGGGGTCGGGGCGGGCCCAGATGCTCAATGGATATGCGGGTGGTGGTTGCCATGTCGGCGGAAGTGCGGATGGCCGTGGGAAACCTGCGCGGTCGAGGGCGCCGCCCCACTTGGGTTCTTGAAAGCCGCTGAAGCGCTCATTGCCGACCCCTAGTGCGGGAAATCCAACGCCGAATCCCAATCGCCTGTAAGCGGTCAGGTCAGCCGTGGTTTCAACTCGCGCTTCGAGAAAGGGGACTCCGCGCGAGAGGAGCCAGAATCGCGCCTCGTCGCAGGGTTCGCCGCAATTATCGGGCGTGTAGAGCACGACGGGCGAACGCAGGGCCAGTGACTGCAAAGCGGATGGAACACCTGCGAGCCAGGCGGGGGCTTGCGGAGCAGCGGGGGCTCCTGGCTGACCCGGCTGGCCAGGTGAGCCAGGGGTTCCTGGGGTGTTAGGCGCTCCTGCGGTAACTGGAGTGCCCGGAGTTCCAGGCGACCCTGGGTTTCCCGGGTAACCCGTGATGATCTGGGGGCGTTGCGCGCTCTTGGGTGCGTTGGTGATGGTTTCCGCGGTTGCGGTCTGCGACAACGCGAACGCCGATGCTAAAAGTACTGATGCCCTCAGGACGGACGCACTGCGTGCGTTGTCGCGCGATGATTGATTTCGATTGGGCATCAAAGATCTCCTAAGCCGCGAGGGCGGGGTCTTCGGCCATCCCCTGATGGCGTAGCAGTGCATCGATACTCGGATCGCGGCCGCGGAACGATCGGAAGGACTCGATTGCCGGCCGGCTGCCACCGACCGATAGGATTTCGTCGAGGAATCGCTTTCCGACGAGGGAGTCGACAGGCCCTGTCGCGGTCTCTTCGAAGGCTGCGAAGCAATCAGCAGAGAGCACTTCCGCCCATTTGTAGCTGTAATAGCCAGCCGCATATCCGCCTGCGAAGATGTGCGCGAATGTGTTCTCGAAGCGGTTAAAAGCGGGTGGGACGATCACAGCGACTTCGTCTCGAACGGACTGTATGAGGGCGCGAACGTCGGGGGCGTGACTTTGGCTGGTCGCTGCGTGGAGCTGCATGTCGAAGAGCGAGAATTCCACCTGGCGCAGCGTCTGCAGACCGGCCTGATAGTTCTTGGCGGCGACCATTCGGTCAAACAGAGCCTTGGGAAGTGGCTCGCCGCTCTCGACCTCGGCGCTCATCGCCTTTACGACGTCCCATTCCCAGCAGAAGTTCTCCATGAATTGACTCGGCAACTCGACCGCGTCCCATTCGACGCCATTGATTCCGGCGACGTCAGAGGTGGAAACGCGGGTGAGGAGGTGGTGCAGACCGTGGCCGAATTCGTGGAAGAGGGTGATCACGTCGTCGTGCGTCATCAGGCCAGGCCGATCGCCGACGGGGGGTTGGCCATTGCAATTAAGGTAAGCCACCGGCGTCTGAAGGTGCCCCTCGGGGCGCAGCCAGCGGTTGCGTGCGTTATCCATCCAGGCGCCACCACGTTTGGTTGAGCGCGCATACAGATCGACATAAAACTGCCCGACAAGGGCTGAATCGAGGGCCGGGCCCAAGTTCGAACTAGGCTCTGAATTGTTGGCGCTCGCGCGCTCGACTCGCCAGAAGCTGACATCGGGATGCCAGACCGGGGCTTCATCCGGGCGGATCGTGACGCCAAACAGTCGTTGAATAACGCCGAAAAGGCCCTCAAGGACTCGAGGGGCCTGAAAGTATCGTTTGACTTCCTGATCGGAGAACGAATATCGGGCTTCTTTGAGTCGCTCGCTGACGAATGCGATATCCCAGGCCTCGAGTGCGGGCATGGCGAGTTCGCGTTGTGCGAATTCGCGGATGTCGGCGAGATCGCGTTCGGCAAATGGCCGGGCGCGCCGGGCCATGTCGCGAAGGAAGGTGACGACCTGTTCGGGTGACTCGGCCATCTTGGGTTCGAGCGACAGCTGGGCGTAATTGTCGAAGCCCAACAACGCAGCTTCCTCGCCGCGAAGTGCCAGAATCTCCGCAATCAGCGGCGCATTGTTTTTTTCAGCTGGTCCGAGGTCGGAGGCGCGGGTGACGTACGCCCGATACATACGCTCGCGAAGGGCGCGGTTCTTGGCGTACTGCATCACGGGGAGGTAGGAGGGCATCCGAAGGGTGAATGCCCAGCCAGGTTTGCCCGCCTTTTCGGCCTCTGCGCGGGCCTCGTCGCAGACGTCCGCAGGCAGGCCGTCGAGTTCCGCTTGGGTCTCTACGAAGATTAATTCGGCGTTAGTCGCATCGAGTACATTTTCGGAAAATTTCTGTGATAAATCAGCCAGGCGCTCGGCGATCGCGGCAAATCGGGTACGCTGATCGCCTTCGAGTTCTGCGCCACCCAAACGGAATGAGCGGAGCGAGTGTTCGATTGCACGTTGCCGTTCGCGCGCAATCTCCGG
>RFVZ01000255.1 GCA_009922405.1 Betaproteobacteria bacterium | reverse complement strand
TCAAAACACAATTACTTACAATAACATCTGCTGTATTTGCTGTTATTGGGTTGTTGGTGGGCGCTGTTTGTGTGCGTCTCAAGGAGATCTACTTCTCGTTTTTGACGCTGGCGTTCCAGATGTTTTTGCACAGCATTATTTTGACTTGGACCACGTTAACGGGTGGCGACCAGGGGCTCACCGGCGGAATTCCGCGCCCACCGTTCCTCGGCCTCAACCTCGCGGAGCCAGCGCATCTGTATGGGTTTGCCTGCGTGATGGCAGTGACCGGGCTTTGGTTGATGCGAGCGATTCTGCAGTCGCCCTTTGGATATACCTTGCGCATGGTGCGAGATAACGCGGATCGGGCCCGTTTCCTGGGGATCGCCGTATGGCGAGTCAAGCTCTCAGCGTTTGTACTTGCAGCCTGCTTTGCCGGAATGGGCGGGGTCATCATGGCCTTGTTTGTGTCGGGAGCCTTCCCCGATTTCAGTTACTGGACCATGTCGGGCGAGGCGATTTTCATGATCATGATGGGGGGCATTCAGGTCTTCATTGGGCCGATCGTTGGCGCCGCCGTGTTATTGCTTCTGAATGATGCGATCAGTCGTACAACCGAATATCACGGGTTGGTGCTCGGACTGGTGGTTCTGCTGTTTGCTCTGGGATTCAAGCGCGGCTTGATGGATTTTCTTGGGCAACTCTGGGCGAGACAACAGCGATGAAGCATGCCGAATTATGTGTGGTGACGGGCGGCGCGAGCGGCATTGGCGCGGCCTGCGTGCGGCACCTCGTCGAGCGGGGTGATCGGGTCGTGGTGATTGATCTGCCAGGAGCATGGGATCCAGCCAAAATTGGGGTCGATGTCGCCGCTGTCTATGCGGGCGATGTCACCGATGAATCTCGGTTACGCGAACTCGCCAAGCAGATTCAGGCCGAACACGGGCCAGTACACAGTTTGGTTAATAGTGCTGGAATTTTGCAGCAACGGCTACCACCAGAGCAACTCAGCATGGCGGTCTGGGATCGGGTGATCGCCGTCGATCAGCGCGGTACTTATCTGGCCAGCATCGTGTTCGGTGAATCAATGGCCCGTCGTGGTTCGGGCGCAATTGTCAATATCGCGTCAATTACGGCGTCACGGTCGGTCCCCTTGCATGCTTATGCCCCAGCCAAGGCTGCGGTGGTCGCAATGACGGAATGTCTCGCCGCTGAATGGGGACGTTCAGGGGTGCGGGTAAACGCGGTTTCCCCCGGTTACACCCTGACCGAGGCCCTCCAGGCCGCGATCGACCGTGGCGATCGAAATCCGGATGATTTGGTTTCGCAAGCGGCGATGGGGCGGATGGTTGACCCAGCCGAAGTGGCGGATGTGGTCGGATTTTTGCTCTCAAACGCTGCGCGGGCGATCACCGGGGTCAATCTGCCCGTCGATGCTGGCTGGCTGGTGGGTTCGACCTGGACGACTTATGGCGGCGTTCCACCTGCGCGCGTCCAGGACTGACCGTGCTGCGAGTCGAACATCTCCGAAAGTCCTTTGGCGGTGTCGTCGCAACCGCCGACGTTTCGATTGATTTTCCAGCCGGTTCGTTGAGCGCCGTAATCGGCCCCAACGGTGCGGGTAAGACGACGTTTTTCAATCTGATTTCGGGTGCAATCAAGCCAGATTCCGGGCAGGTTATTCTGAATGGAGAAAATATTGTTGGTCTGAGCGATACCGAGATCGTTCGGAAAGGCATCGGCCGAGCCTTTCAGGTGGCCAAACTGTTTAAGTCGCTTACGGTGGAAGAGTCCCTCCGCGGGGCTCTGCTGTCGACCTTGGGGCGATCATTGCAAATGCACGGCCGGTTCCCTCTGAACCAGACCCGTGACCGAGCATGGGCCATCATGGAGCAACTCGGCCTCGCGTCGAAGGCTCAGGTGATCAGCGGCAACCTCTCGCATGGGGACCAAAAGCTTCTGGACATGGCACTCGCGCTTGTCCTCGAGCCTAAAGTGTTGCTGCTCGACGAACCGGTTGCGGGGATGGGCCCCGAAGAGCGGGAGCAGATGATCGAGACGGTGCATGCCCTCTGGAAGAAGGGTGGCTTGACCGTTGTTCTGATCGAACACGATATGGATGTGGTTTTTAGTATTTCCCAAACGATCCATGTGCTCTGCTACGGCAAGTTACTGGCGCAGGGCAATGCCGATGAAATTCGCAATAACCCGGCGGTTATCGAAGCCTATCTGGGGACTCCCCGCGAGGCGCACAGTGGCTGACGTTGTTCTGCAAGTTGTGGATCTGGATGTCTTCTACGGGAGCAGTCAGATCTTGTTTGGTCTCTCCTTTGAAGTCCATAAAGGTGAAACGCTGGCACTGCTGGGTCGCAATGGCGCCGGTAAGAGCACTACGATGAAGGCCATCGCTGGGGTGATTCCATCGCGCAAGGGGCAAGTCAGGCTCCACGGGCAGACGATATTGGGGGAGGGTGCGCATCGGATTGCGCGCGCAGGCATCGGCTATGTGCCCGAGGACCGGCAGATCTTTCCGGATCTCACGGTTCAGGATAATCTCGAAATTGCGATCAAACGCGGCCCCGGTGGCGCGGATGACTGGCCCCTCGAACGCATCTACGACATGTTGCCGTTGTTAGCGCCCCTAAAGGATCGTCTGGGCGGACAGTTGTCGGGCGGTGAACAGCAGATGCTCACAGTCGGGCGAGCGCTGATGGGCAATCCAAACGTGTTGTTGCTCGATGAGCCGAGTGAAGGACTGGCTCCGATCATGGTTCAACGCATTGGCGATCTGATTGAAACGCTGCGCGCGCTTGGCAAGACCATTGTGTTGGCCGAACAGAATCTCCAGTTTTGTCTGGGACTTGCTGACCGTGCGGTCGTCATAGACCGCGGTACCGACGTGTTTGTCGGCAGCATTAAAGAACTGAACGCCGACGCCGAAATCAAGCAGCGTTACTTATCGGTCTAATCACCGCGAACGCGTGAAGCCGTCGTAGTGGTTTGCGGTGACCCGGTTGCAAATCTCGATGTATCGAGCAAATCCTCCGGCATAGGGCATGAAGACCTTCGGCTTACCCGGAACGTTCCCGCCGAGATACCAGGAGTGTTTGACCTGCGCGAGCAGAGTCGCATTGGCAGCTGCGTTGACTTGATCGACCCAATCATTTGCCGCGTCTTCGGTCGCTTCGATCAGTTTGAGGTCATCGCGCTGCATGTGATCAATGCATTCGGTAATCCAGTTCACGTGCTGCTCAATCGCCGGCGGCAAATTGCACAGAACCGATGGGCTGCCAGGGCCCGTGATCGTGAAGAAGTTGGGAAACCCCGGGGTCTGCAGCCCTAAATAAGTTCGGGGTCCACCGCGCCATTCTTCCTGTAGCGTTCGCCCGTCTTTGCCTTCAATCTGGATCTTCAACAGCGA
>RFVZ01000254.1 GCA_009922405.1 Betaproteobacteria bacterium | reverse complement strand
GCATAACCACGCGACAGCCACGTGTCGTTCATGGGGTTATAACCAAAAACGCCCCCCTGGATATACCAGCCACCCACGCAACCCGTACCGTGACCATAAACCAGACGCTTATTCCAGTTTTTGGGCTGAGTCGTCGGAGTCGGCTCCACGTCCTTGGTCGGATCAAACAGCATGGTGATCTGCGCGATACCTCGGTCGATCGTCGCAGTCTCAACCCGAACGATATAGGGCACCATCGCGCCCGCCGCATTCTTGATCATCTTGACGTCCGCGGGGATCGTCTTCGTATCGGTCAGCGGTTTGAACACTTCACCGGTGGTGCGGTACGAGTACTGAACGTTCGTTTGCGCCGAACAATTCGGATCGGTCGCATTGGCCACTAACTTCGAGCCATCAGGCAGTGCGAGGGTACTGGTCTGACAGATGAAAGGGGTCACCTGAGGACCTGAAGAGATTGGGCCGGCGATTGGATAGTTGGTCAAGGTCAGCGCGCTCGCGGCAGAGCTACCCACCTTGGCAGACAACGCGTTGTCACCATCCTTGAGTCCCGTGACGAGCCCAATTTTTGTGCCCGCGGTCGTGCCATCCTTGAACACGGCCGAGACGTCGGTACCATTCACCGTCACCGCCAGGGTTTCACCCGACTTGATATCGGTGGGCATCACGATCTCGACCAAAGCACTGCCGCCGCTCACCCGGTACGGCAATGACGACTTAACGGCGACCGCTGGAGCCGACGTCGGTGTTACGACCACAACAGGGGGGGTCACTGGCACGGGTTCGCCGCCGCCCCCACCGCCACAGGCGCTCAACACCGCGACCGCGCAAAGCGTCATACCGGCTGTTGAAAGCCCTGCCCGCGCAGAGCTTGCGCGCAACCCCATAGGTCGTCTGTTCATCTTGTCCCCTGATTTAAATTGGACACTCAACATGAGTGACCATCCAACTTACACCCGGGAAATTATTACAACTACCCCGTGGAATCCCCAACCATTACCCGTTCGATGCCTTCTGCGCGAGCGATGAGAACGACATCGGCGGGCCTGGCTGCAAACAACCCGCAAGTCACAACGCCCGCAATTGCGTCGATTTGCGCTTCGAACCCTCGCGCGGCCTCAGGCTGAATCTGCAAACCGCCCACATCCAGGACGAGGTTGCCATCGTCGGTTGCGAACCCATCGCGCAGCTTGGGGAAACCGCCCAATGAGACCAACTCGCGGGCAACCAGGGGCGCCGCCATCGGAATCACGTCGACAGGCAGTGCAAAAGCACCAAGGACGGGCTTCACCTTGCTGGCATCGACAATGCAAACAAAGCGCTCGAATGCAGCCGCCACGATTTTTTCGCGGGTCAAGGCGCCGCCACCGCCTTTGATCATTTGGAGCCACGGATCGATCTCGTCGGCACCGTCCACATAAACCGGTGCCGGCAGGCCTGACGCAATCAGTTCGCTCAGATCCATTACATGAATGCCCTGCGCGCGCAAGCGCTCAGTGCTGCGGCGCGAGCTCGAGACCGCACCGACAAAACGATCGCGCCGGGTTGCCAACGCGTCGATAAACAGGTCGACCGTAGAGCCACTTCCGACCCCCACCACCGAACCTTCCACCAGCTCGTCCAGTGCGGCCAGGGCTGCCCGTTGTTTTAAGACATTTTGTTCCATGTAAGTGCAGTCCTGCGAACGTGTTGTGAAAGGTTTCCTTGTCGGCGCGGGTCGACAATGCGGCAATCCAGACTTCGCAGCACCCTTTCGGAGTCGTCATGGATCTTGTTACCGACACCGCCTTACTGGCCGCAGGTATCGTCGCACACCCGCTCGAAATTGCCGCCAGTCTGCGCAGGCTGAACCGGCACCAGACTCAGGTTTTCTATTACCCGCATCGTGCGACGCCGACCTGGTCGAGCACCTTGCATTCCATCGATGACGCGCGGCGCGAGTTACGGGTGTTTACCCCCCGGATCTCCAATCGGAGCGAAGCCGAGTCGGTGAGGACGGGCGCCGCTGGTGGCGGCACCCTGGTGAGCGAGCTCGATGGCGCACGCGTGCAGTTCCTGCTCGATCGGTTCGAACCCCAACGTCACCCCGAGGGTTGGGTCCTTGCCGGGGAACTCCCCACTCGGGCCTGGCGCCTGCAGCGTCGCGCGGCCTTTCGGGTCCGACCGTCCCACGAGTCCGCGGCAATCGTGCGGGTGCGTACACCCGAGGGGTTGATCGACTGGCAGATTGAAGACATTTCCGAGACTGGGCTGTGTATCCGGCTTGATGACGATGCCACCGCACCTGCAATCGGAACCACCTGGTCGAATGTGTTGATGGAGATCCCAGATATTGAACTTCTGCGAGCAGACCTCGAAGTTCGCTGGGCCGTCACCAAAGCCGCTCGGCCGGGCATAGCGTCATCACGCTGGATCGGTTTAACGATCTGTGGTCTGGAGGCCAATCAGGCGCAACTGCTGCGGCGCTGGATCCAGGAGCATCAAGCGCGGTTTGCACTCTCCAAACGGCTCGACGCAGTCCTGATCTGATCGTCATCAAAAGGCTTTGCCTGAGGCTCCGGACCGCCGCGGAGACCTTCGGGTAACATCGCGCCGGTGCAAGCGGTCCTTGAAATCACGCTCCCCATTTTCGCGCTCGTCTTGTGCGGCTATGCCGGTCGGCGACTGGGTTCGATATCCGAATCCTCGGTTGATGCGATCAACCAGTTCGTCTTCATGTTCGCCCTCCCCGCGATGTTGTTCAGGGTGGCTGCGACGAATCCACTGGCGAATTTGCTGGACCCAAACTTCGCCGCAGCCTGGCTTTGCGCGGCTTTGCCGATCTTCGCCATTGCCTATGGCGCAGGGCGCCGCTGGTTGGGCGGTGATCGGGGCCAGTCAGCTGGCTGGGGGCTTAACGCAGCGCACGGTAACGTTGGTTACATGGGATTGCCCCTCGCCTCTGAGATCGGCGGAGCCAAGGCACTGGCGCCAATTCTCATGACCGTGATCCTAGATGTATTTGTCATCATTACGATGACCATCATTTTGTTGGAATTCTCGCGGCAGCCGTCCGGTGAGTCCCGTACGGGCCCAACCAATAACGAACACGAACACGAACACGAACACGAACACGATCACGATCATGATCAGGATCAGGCATCTGGTCTGCAGCGGGTAGCTGAGGCCGTGCGATCAACCGGCCTGGGGTTATTACGCAGCCCCTTGGTCTTATCGATCGGACTCGGGCTCGCATGGTCTGCGACCGAGTGGAAGCTGCCGATTGTGGTCGACAACTTCGCCCGTCTGCTTGGCAGCGTTGCCGGGCCGTCCGCACTCTTCGCAATCGGTGCCTCGCTCGGCGGGAAGGCAGTCGCGCGTGACCCTGCCGTCCCGGTGATGTCAATCCTTAAAATCTTCGTGCACCCGGCGCTTGCCGCAGTG
>RFVZ01000253.1 GCA_009922405.1 Betaproteobacteria bacterium | reverse complement strand
CGATTCTCACTCGATGAATTGCGCTACGAGTACCCCGACGAAATCGTCCCTGCCGGTCACACCCCAGCCCAATGGTTACGCACGCTCACCGAACGGGGCGCAACACAACGCTGGCCGCAAGGCATCCCTACCAAAGTCCGCGCGCAGATCGAACACGAACTGGGGCTGATTGCAGAGCTGAACTACGAACCCTACTTCCTAACCGTTGCAGAGCTGGTTGCCTTCGCACGCGGACGCGGCATCCTATGTCAGGGTCGCGGCTCTGCCGCCAATTCGGCAGTCTGTTACTGCCTGGGGATCACCGAAGTCGATCCTTCACGCATGAACGTTCTATTCGAGCGTTTCATCTCACGCGAACGCGGCGAACCTCCCGATATTGATGTGGATTTCGAACATCAGCGCCGCGAAGAAGTCATTCAACATATCTACACAAAGTACGGGCGTGAACGCGCCGCGCTGGCTGCCGCCATCATCACCTGGCGCCCGCGCAGCGCACTCAGGGACGCAGGCTTTGCGCTTGGCATCGACGCCGACGCCATCAACGCCGTTGCCAGAGATCGCGCATGGTGGGACGGCGCAGTCATCCGTCAAGAATCGCTTGAAGCGGCCGGACTCGACCCGGAAGCCCCTCGGGTCAAGCTCTGGCTCTCCGTCATTCCCACCCTCATTGGCTTTCCACGTCATCTGACGCAACACAGCGGTGGCTTTGTGATCGCCCGCGACAAGCTCACCCGCCTTGTCCCGATCGAAAACACCGCGATGGACGGACGCACCGTTATTCAATGGGACAAGAACGATCTGGATGCCCTGGGACTGCTCAAAATCGATGTACTCGCGTTGGGCATGCTCACAGCCATCCGGCGCGCACTCGTTTTGATTGGTGAACGCCGCGGCATCCGCGATCCATCGGCCATCGATCTTGACGCACTCGATGCACCCACACGCGCAGCCATCTTGCGCGGTGAGCCCGATGCGATTGCGGCCTACGCCCCGCTGCGTTTGCCGATGCAGTCGGTTCCGGCCGAGGATCCGCAGACCTACGAAATGATCTCTCGCGGGGATACGGTTGGCGTTTTTCAGATCGAGTCACGGGCACAGATGACGATGCTGCCGCGCCTGCGCCCGCGCTGCTTTTATGACCTCGTCATTGAGGTTGCGATTGTCCGGCCGGGCCCGATTCAAGGCGGCATGGTTCATCCGTACCTGCGGCGTCGACAGGGACTGGAACGGGTTGACTACCCGCGTGACGAGATTCGTCCGGCACTTGAGCGCACCCTTGGGGTACCAATTTTTCAGGAACAGGTGATGCAAATCGCCATCCTCGCCGCTGGATTTTCGCCTGGCGAAGCCGATCAACTGCGCCGGGCCATGGCGGCCTGGCGACGCAAAGGAGGGCTCGACACCTTTCATGCTCGCGTCGTTGACGGCATGCTCGCGCGCGGGTACGAGCGTGACTTTGCCGAGGCAATCTTTGCCCAGATTCAGGGATTTGGGGAATACGGTTTTCCCGAGAGCCACGCGGCCAGCTTCGCCCTGCTGGTCTACGTCAGCTCCTGGTTGAAATGCCACGAACCTGCTGCCTTCCTGGCCGCTCTGCTCGACAGTCAACCGATGGGCTTTTATGCCCCCGCACAACTGGTCCGGGATGCCCGGGCACATGGCGTCGAGGTTCGCCCAGTCGACATTTTGCGTAGTACCCGTGGCGCCATCTTTGAAGAAACCGAAGCGTCTGCGGTTGATCTAAAAACACAACCCGCCGTTCGCCTCGGTCTATCTCAAATCACGGGGCTCTCAGACGCCGGTATCGAACGCATCCTCGCTGAACGGGCGCTGCACACCTTCACCAATGTTGAGGACCTTGCCCGCCGGGCCGAACTGGACCGTGGCGATCTCGCAGCACTGGCTACTGCCAATGCCTTGGCGCCGCTGGCGGGTCATCGACGCAACGCCGCCTGGCAAGTGGCGCCGCTCGGCCCCATGCCGGGCCTCTTGGCTCAAACCCGGTTTGACGAGGTGCCCCACGAACTCGAGGCTCCACCTGAGGCCCACGAGCTGGTCGCCGACTACGCCAGTACCGGACTCACGCTCGGCCGCCACCCGGTGGCGCTGCTACGCAGCCGGCTCGAGCCATTTCAGATTCGTCCTGCCCAAGAGCTCTGGACCCAAGGGCGCCACGGCATGGCCGCTCGCGCCAGCGGTTTGGTCACCCACCGCCAACGCCCCGAAACGGCCCGCGGCACAGTCTTTGTCACGCTTGAGGACGAGACTGGCACGATCAATATCATCGTCCCGCCCAAGCTGCTGGAACGTGACCGTCGGGCCGTTCTGCAAGCCCGCTTGATGACCGTGTTCGGGCTCTGGGAACTGGACCCCCGCAGCGACGGTCGAGTGGCACACCTGGTCGCTCGACGCGTCATCGACCATTCAGCGCTACTGCAGGCATTGAGCCAAACCGACACCACAACACTCGCGAGCTTTTCAAGGGATTTTCGCTAATCGCGCGAATTTAGAGGCCCCGACGTTATACTCAATTCGAAGACTAATGGACTCTTGAGGATTTCCGCATGCACCGACGTACGATCCTGCAATCGCTGACACTACCGGTTGCCGCCGCCACGCTCCCAACGTTGAGCTTCGCGCAGGCTCCAGCCTTCGATGCCATGCGCATCATGATCCCAGCCGGACCTGGTGGTGGTTTTGACCAAACCGGGCGTAGCCTCGGCGCGGCCCTCCAATCTGCAGGTCTGACCAAAAGCGTGCAGTACGAAAACAAGGGTGGTGCCGGCGGCACGATCGGCCTCGCGCAATTCCTCAACACCGACAAAGCTAGCCCGAATGCACTGATCGTCGCTGGCCTCGTCACGGTCGGCGCTGTGCACCTGAACAAAACTCCGGTTTCACTCGCCAACGTCACGCCGATTGCTCGCCTCCTCGCCGAGGCCAATGTGATCGCGGTGCCAACGGCCTCCAAGATCATGAACATCCGCGATCTGATGGCGGCAATCAAAGCTAACCCGGGCGCAGTGGCGTTTGCTGGCGGCTCCGCGGGCGGGGTTGATCATCTACTGGCCGGACTGGTCGCACGCGAAGCCGGCGCCGACCCCTCCAAAGTGAATTACGTCGCGTACACCAGCGGCGCGGAAGCCGTTGCCGCGCTATTGGGCGGCCACGTTGCCGCGGGGATCTCCGGGGTGGGCGAATTCCTGCCCCACATCAAGTCCGGCCGCTTGCGCGCCCTGGCTGTTTCCAGTGGTCAGCGTCTACCCGATGTAGCCGTGCCGACCCTGCGCGAACTCGGAGTCGACGTCGAACTGGTGAACTGGCGCGGCGTCTTTGCCGGACCCGACATCACCGAGGCCCAGCGCGAGACATTGATGCGGGCCGTCGACACGGCGGTCAAGAGTCCGTCCTGGAAACAAGCGCTCGACAAACTGGAATGG
>RFVZ01000252.1 GCA_009922405.1 Betaproteobacteria bacterium | reverse complement strand
AGGTTCGAGATGGTGTGATTGGAATGATTGACCAGTTCTCTGGGTTGTCCTCGACATCGGCAACGGTCAGCAAGGTGATGAGGTCATCCATGCGCGACATCGCATCAAGGGCAATCTGCTCGTTGTATTCGCCAACCCAGACATGAAGCCCCGAGAGCATTCCGCCCAGGGGATAGAACGCCAATGCCACTTGCTTGACTGTGTGACCTTGCTGTTCGAGTCCATAGGCGTAGATGTGCAGCTGAACGAGTTGCTGATGAGTTGGCCCTTCCAACTTGCGAGCCTTCATCGAGGTCGCGCCAACGCACTTGTGATCGATGACAATGCCGTTGGCTACATCGAACAGGTCAACCGTTCCTGATAGTCCAGGTCGGGCAGTGACTCGGTGTTCCACCAAGAAGTCGCCTTCATCGGTTTCGCCGAACGCTGTCGCCAGCCATTCGTGAATCGCTGTTCCGCTGATTGCTGGCCAAGGGTCAGAGAACGAATTGACTTTCTCAACCTGAATCAACTTGTATGCCAACTTTCGAAGGCAAGGTTCTCCGACTTCACTTGGGCCAATGTTGACTTGCAAACTGCGTGGCTTGTTCGAATCACTATTGCGAATGATTCGGGCAATGCGTTGCTCAAGTTGTTTCGCCGGTGTCGCTGGTGCGCTGAAATTAGGCATTGTCATCCACTTGCCATTCCTCGATGTCGGGAATGCCTGGTTGATCAACTGTCAATGGTTCTAGTGGCATGACTGTCACCACTGCTCACCGCCGTCTAAGAGTGTGAATCGGCGTGACTGTGATTTGATTTCGAGCAAGTCAATGACTTGTTTCGGTAGAACTTCGCGAGCCTTCTTGACATCGAAACGAGTCGATTCGACTGTTGTCCACTTAACTGCTGGCGCACCGTTGACTGTGCCGATGATTGCATCACCCATCGCGGATTTGATTTGCTCGGCGAGAATGTCTGCCTGTTCTTGCAGTTCGCCAATCTCAGCTTTGAGGCGGCGTAGGCGTGAAATCAGGTCGGCAATGCCTGGGTCGAAGTCAATTTCCTCTGGGTTAATTTGAAGGCTCATGCTGATGCTTTTCCTTTCCTTCTTTGATTCCTGCGTTGTAGGCGTGAACGACTGTTTTCATCCACGAAAGTTTGCTGTCCTTGAGTTCTTGCTCGAACTTGATGCGTGCCTTGACTTGGCCTGCGCTGAAGGTTTCGAGTTTATCGGTGTACCACTGTGACCAGTAGGCACTTGTCTTGCGGTTCTCAATCCACCTGCCGAGGTAGATAGCGACCACCAGTGAGGTGATCCATGCGATTGTTGTCATTTGTTTTCCTTTGCTTTTGTTCTGTTTGGTCTTTGGTTTGAAACTTGTGGTGGCCATCCTGCTCGTTCGAAATGGCGATACCGGTCGAATGTTTTGGTCGATAGTCCGACATCGGCGCAAGCGCGTTCGAGGCTCATTCCTCGCGCTACCAGCGCACGAACCGCATCCAACTTGCCTTGACGAACCGCCGACTTCGACTGGTTGCCGAGCGCAGCTCGGCGTTCCTCGGGCAGTGAACCACCCCAGATTCCGTCACCAATGCGGTTGTCCAAGGCGAATTGCAGACAGTCCACTTGATGGACACAACTGAAGCAGTGCGATTGTGCGACCATGATTTGACTGTCTTTGGCATCGGTGTCGCGTAGTGCTTCGGGAAACCATGTGTCTGGGTCGAAATCACTGCTGGCGCATTTGGCATCAGGAAAGTTCGGCAAGCTGAGGCTGAATTGTGTGAATGGATCATTGCTCATCGACCCCTCAACAGTTCCGCCATGCGCCACAGAGGCAGGACTGCCCACCAGTCGCCGACTCTGGATGCGCCAACGCCGTTCGGCTTGACCACTAGGAACGCCTTGCTTGCCTGAGCGTTCGTTGCCTCAACTTCCAACTCGCGAAGCCATGCCGGAATGGCATAGGTTCGGTGGTTCTTGATCTCGATGACAACATTGCGAATGCCTGTGACATCGCCTTTGTCTAGGACTCCGCGCAGTGGCGAACGGTCAGCATCAGGAAAGCCGTTGGCTTTCAGATAGTTGACGACCGCCGTTTCCGCAGCAGTTCCTTTGGCGCGTTGCTTGCTCACTTCTTGCCTCGCAGTTTGCTGAGTTCGTAGGACAGGTCAGCGTTCTGGTTGCGTAGGTGGCGAAGTTCTTGCAGGTAGCCGTTCAGGGTTTCGCGGTGTTGCTTTTGCAACTTCTCTTTGATTTGGTTGTGAAAGATACTGGCGAGAATCCATGTGAAGGCGATTGCGAGCAGACTGCGAATCAGTAGGTCGGTGTTGTGGTTCATTACGCACCACACCGATTGCAAGTCCAGCGGTTGGTTTTGTGTGACCATGTCGCTGGAATGAGGCAGTCACCGCAAAGTTCAGGGTTCTGTTGCAGTTGCACATTCGATTTCACAACCGAGTCGATGGCTTCCTCAAGTGTCATGTTGTAAGAGGTCTTACACATTGCGACAAGTGAAATAAATTGTTCGGTTGCCATGCCTTCGGGAATGTTGTTTTCTTTCAGTGCGATTTCGATTGTTGACATGGCAGACATTACGCACCAGCCTTCACAAGTGAGCCAGTTGTTTGCACAACCCAGCCATGACCGACAACTTCAAAGACAAACAGTTCATCGTTGTTGAATCGGGGATTGGCAAACTTGCGGTCGTAGGAATCTTGCGCATCCTCTTGTGTGTAGTATTTGAAAAATACTGATTCAGGATTTTCTTGGCATCGAACTTCGACTTCAGATTCAGTCAGTTGCATTAGTTTCATGATTCGGTTTCCTTTGCTTTATAGTGACCCCTTTGGCCACATCCCTTAACTTAGTGCCTGTCAAATCGAAAGCGCAAGCGAAACGCCGAAAATAAATAAAAAAAAATAAACCCCTGAAACCATTACGATTTCAGGGGTTTTCTATTGAGTTATTGACTGGCAAGGCTGGCAGGAAAGGAATTAACCGCCAGCACTTGCCAGTTTCAGTTTGCTTCCGCGTAGGCACTTCCCGAACCTTTGCGGCAATTCCAGCCTATGGCATGGTTGCGACTGTCAGATTGAATCGTCGTCAGCTGTGGCGCATTCGCCAGCCCCTGCGAAGTAGGCTGCGCCATCAACGAAATGGTCGCGATCAAGACTGGCAACACACCTGGCGAGTTTCACTCCTGCCATACACAATGCCACCTGATGCGGCCTGACTTCGATGCCGAGAATCACTGACCAGATTTTGGCGATGTTCGAATGGTTGGTGACGAAGTCGCCAGCCTTGCGGTTGCGGTCGCCACTGGTCAACTCGATTGCTTCTTGCAGGATGTCGATTCGGTTCATGCGCGGAGTCTTTCTAATAGTTGGTGATAGTCGTCACTGGCGATGTAAGTTTCGAACATTGCAAGGTCGGCACTGTAAGACTCTTTTGAGTTTGTTTCCAGAT
>RFVZ01000251.1 GCA_009922405.1 Betaproteobacteria bacterium | reverse complement strand
CTTCCGAGCGGCCATGGAAGACGTCACTCCGATGCCCCAGAGCCCGGTTCGCGTA
This sequence comes from Betaproteobacteria bacterium, assembly GCA_009922405.1. Lineage (GTDB taxonomy): Bacteria > Pseudomonadota > Gammaproteobacteria > Burkholderiales > Burkholderiaceae_E > RFPW01. The sequence continues at coordinate 3,404 of RFVZ01000251.1, read as the reverse complement.
CTAGCGCCTCGTAAGCCGATTCCACCGATCCCGGCCATGCGTGTGGCCGATGAACAGGCTGCCCTCGTCGAGAGCCTGTCCGATGAATTTTCGGTTGAGACGCTGCTAGAGATCGATGACAGCCTGTCCTGGCGCCGGGACGGAATAGGTCCCGAAATCGTTCGCGATCTGCGCCGCGGGCGCTGGGTTCTTCAGGACGAACTCGATCTGCACCGATTGCGAACCGATGAAGCGCGCGAGGCGCTCGTCACCTTTTTGTCCAGTTGCAACCGACGCAGCATTCGCTGCGTACGCATCGTCCACGGTAAAGGGCTGGGGTCCGCGGGGCGCGAGCCGGTACTCAAGCACAAAGTGCCCCGCTGGCTCGTTCAGCGGTCCGAAGTTGCAGCGTTTTGCCAGCCGCGCGAGATCGACGGTGGTTCGGGTGCACTAATCGTCCTGCTGGTCGCGGCCAGCTGATCGTTGTTCTTAAAGCGCGTTAGCTCTCAGAGCTCGTCGATCCAGGCCTGCTGAATGGCCTCGAGAATCCGTTCGCCACAGCGCTCAGGCACATCATCAAAGCCGGGCAGTTCGAGGACCCAGCGCTGCAAGTCTGTGAATCGCACGGACACGGGATCGATGTCCGGATGATGATCGATAAGGGCGATGGCAATCTCGATCGTATCGGTCCACTTCATAGTCAGCCTTCCCGGGCGTGATTGATGGTGTATCTTGGAATTTCGAGCGTGAGATCCTGATGGCTCAGGACGGTCTGGCAAGACAAGCGTGATTGGGCGGTCAAGCCCCAGGCCTTATCTAGCAGATCGTCCTCGGCATCGGTGGCGGTCGCTAGCGACGCGCCACCTGCTCGCACAATGACATGACACGTGGTGCAAGCGCATGACAGTTCGCAGGCATGCTCGATCGCAATGCCGTGATCAAGCAACTGACGGCAGAGGTTGACACCGACCGTCCCCTCAAACTCCACGCCCTCGGGGCACAGCGATGCGTGCGGCAAGACCTTAATGATCGGCATAAAGTTCAAATACTCGTTTCAAACATTCGTATCAAGATCCTCGACCCGCCGACCGGCCAGAGCCTGACGAACGGCCTGATCCATTCGCGCCGCTGCAAACCCCTCCGTCGCAGCGGCAAGCGCTGCAATACCCGCCCTCAGCGCATCCGCATCCTTAAGCGTCTCGCAAAGCTCCGACAATTCGGCCATCCGCTGACCAATCAAGGCTTGATCAGCCACCGACAACAGCGCGCTATCCTGCTCGATCGCAGTCTGGGTCGCCAATAACAAGCGTTCGGCATCGACAGCTTGCTCATGCAAACTGCGCATTCGAGCATCCGATTCAGCATTTCCGAAAGCGTCCGTCAACATCTGCGCGATCGCCTCATCACCCAGTCCGTAGGATGGTTTGACGATCACCGAAGCTTCAACCCCAGTGCTAAGTTCGCGCGCAGCGACTGACAACAAACCATCCGCATCGACCTGAAAGGTCACCTGAATCCGGGCGGCACCCGCAACCATCGGCGGAATACCTCGGAGTTCAAACCGCCCGAGCGAGCGACAGTCGGCGACCAATTCGCGCTCACCCTGAACCACATGCACGGCCATGGCGGTCTGACCATCCTTGAACGTCGTAAATTCTTGGGCGCGCGCCGCTGGGATCGTCGTATTGCGGGTAAGAATCCGCTCAACAAGCCCCCCCATGGTCTCGAGACCCAGAGACAACGGAATCACATCGAGTAGAAGCCAATCATCGCCAGGCGCTCGATTACCGACCAATAGGTTGGCTTGCATCGCCGCACCGAGTGCGACGACTTGATCTGGGTCCAGGTTTGTCAACGGCTCACGCCCAAACAAATCGGCCACCGCCCGACGCACAGCGGGCATCCGGGTCGCGCCACCGACCAACACTACGCCATCGGCTTCGCTCGCCTGCATGCCAGCATCACGGAGTGCTCGGCGTGTCGTGACGATCGTGCGCGCAAGCAAAGCCGCGGACATTTTTTCGAACTCAGCCGCCGTAACGGACACCTCAACGCGACGTCCTGAGGGCAGCGCGCAGTTCACCTGTACTTCAGCGTGCGACGATAAAAGCTCTTTAACCCGCCTGGATTCAACTCGCAGGGCACTCGTGTCGGCATCACTGAGGACTGATACCGTCAAATCGGGCAACGCGCCCGGTACAACCAACGCGGCCAGATGGTCAAACAACGTCCGGTCAAAATCATCCCCACCCAGCGCGGTGTCGCCTCCGGTCGAGAGCACCTCAAAAACACCGCGACTCAGTTGCAGGATCGAGACATCAAACGTGCCACCGCCAAGGTCATAAATAACAAAGCGGCCCTGCGCCTGCTGATCAAGCCCATAAGCGATTGCCGCGGCCGTCGGCTCGTTTAGAAGGCGCAAGACCGGGATGCCCGCCAGACGAGCCGAATCCTTGGTCGCCTGACGCTGAGCATCATCGAAATGGGCCGGTACGGTGATCACCGCCCCCATGATTTCCTGATGGCGAATCCCCAGCACATCGGGCGCGGCGCCGAGAGCCCGCTCAGCGCGTTCACGCAAGGTCTTCAAGATCTCGGCCGAGACTTGCACGGGAGACCTCGGGCCGGAATCGCCCAAATCTGCCAGCGAATCGATCTCCGAAAGACTGCGCCCCATCGAGCGTTTGACAGACACCACAACATTACGTGGATCGGTGATTCGCTGCGCGAGAGCACCCTCCCCAACCACAGGGGCGTGATCCGCCCGATACCACACGGCTGACGGCAGTAATGCCCGCCCTGATTCATCAACGATGACCTCGGGCAGGCCGGAACGGACGGTGGCCACCAGAGAATTGGTAGTACCGAGATCAATCCCGATCGCTAACCGATGTTCATGCGGGGCGCTGGACTGACCCGGCTCGGCAATTTGCAACAAGGCCATACATCAACCCAAGGCGAATTCGGCAGCCTCGACGGCGTCCGCAAATCGTTCAACAAACATCCATTCACGAACCGCCGCCACCGCCTCAGCCCAGTTCTGCTGATGATCAATCGCCTGCTCTATCCGCTGCGACAAGCTTTTGCAAGCCGCATCAAGGCTGCGCCGCAATGCCTCAAGCGCCGCTGGATCACCCGAGTCACGTGCCTCATCGAGCGACTCGCGCCAGGACATTTGTTGCATCAAAAAGGATGCGGGCATCGACGTATTGGACTCGGCATCGACCGGGTGTCCATGACGCTCGCAAAGCAGCGCGGCTCGCTTGACCGGATCGCGAAGCACCCGCACCGCCTCATTGGTCGCGGTCGCCCACTGCACTGCAACCCGAAGATCGCGGTCAGACGAGGTTGCAAAGCGATCAGGGTGCACGATGCCCTGCACCTGGCGATACGCTAATTCGAGTGCGGATCGATCAAGCGCGTAC
>RFVZ01000026.1 GCA_009922405.1 Betaproteobacteria bacterium | reverse complement strand
GGTGCGCGGGCCCGCAGGATTCTGCTGGGCGTCGGATCGCTCGAGAAATGTCTAAAAAAGGGACCGAAAAACCCCAGGTCTGCCTGACTCGGTTGATCACCGAGTAGAAATGGACGATCGGCAAGTGCCGCCTCAAGTGCGTCGAGCGTCGCGTGATAGAGCCCTTCAATGGCGCTTGCGTTTTGCGTGGTGACACCGTCCTGGCGCAGGTAGACCCTTTGTTGTCGTAGCCTGATGAAGATGCGCCGTAGGGCCGTGGGTGCCGGAATGTCGCGAAGCATCCCCCGGGCCAGTCTATCGCTCATCAGCCTGGCATCTTCACGAAAAGCCCAACGATAGTAGAGAGCAGGGCGCCAGAGCCATTCATCGCCAAAATCTTCCAGCAGATCGGCGAGCCAGCACATGGCGGGATCCGTCGGGCGAATCGGATGGTCTGGATATTGTTGGTCTAGCCAGCGCAGGATGTGGGTCGTATCGGTCAGCAGTTGACCGCCGGGCAACTCAAGGTGGGGCATCTGGTTGACGCCCGCGCGTTGCCCCAATGATTTGAATGACCTTGTATCCATTTCAATCAGCTCATAGCGAATGCCCTTGTTGCGCAGATTGGCCTCAAGCTTGCCAGTGAAGTAAGACAAGTCGAGCCCGTGAACCTTTAAAAACTGGGGTGCTTCCGGGCTCGGATTCAGGGGCGGATCAACACGCAAAAGTGGGCCTCAGCAGGGAAGTTAAGGATTGACAGATTTTTTTATATTGACATAGTAAGTGCCATAAATTTTCAACCCTGACTTTGAGCTTGCCACGTGACTGATAACGCGTCTGATGGATCCTCTGAATTGAAGAAGCTGAGTCGTCGTGCCTGGCTGCGCGGCGCTGCGTTAGGCGCCACTGGCATGGCGGCTGTAGGTGTGGGTGCAGAGGCGGTGCGCCGGCAGGTCAAGACCATGGTGACGCCACCAGCGCTCGCCGAGGGTGCGGCGCCGCGGGTGGCCGAGTCATTTCAGGATTCACGACCGGCGGCTGCCCTCAAGGTGAGGGCCCCGTCGGGCGCGCCCAATGTGGTGGTCATCGTCCTCGATGATGTGGGGTTCTCCGACCTTGGTTGTTACGGTAGCGAAATCCGAACGCCAGCGATGGACTCCATTGCGTCGCAGGGACTGCGGTACACCAATTTCAGGACTTGCGCGATGTGTTCGCCCACCCGCGCGGCGTTGCTGACTGGGTTGAATTCACATTCAGCCGGGATGGGCTGGCTGGCCGATCTGGATTTAGGGTATCCCGGATACCGTGGCGACTTGACCCATGAGGCGGCAACGTTGGCCGAGGTGTTGCGCGATTCAGGGTGGTCAACCTGGCTTTGCGGCAAGTGGCACCTGAACAATGCCGATACCACTGGCCCGCAAGGCCCTTACGACAACTGGCCAACCCAGCGCGGATTTGATCGGGCCTACTGGTTCCAGGGGCATTCGACGGATTACTTCAAGCCTTCAGAATTATTTGATGGCGTTGCACCAGTTGAGCCCCCCATTCAGGACGATTATTTTGTCTGTGATGACCTGACCGACCGCGCGATGACGTACATACGGACGCATCAGGCGCTTGCGGCGGACAAGCCATTCTTTCTGAAGCTTGCCTATCCCGGTGCGCATTCACCGCTGCAGGCCCGTGCCCGTGAGCGCGATGCCTACAAGGGCAAGTACGACGAAGGCTGGGACGTTGTCCGCGCACGGCGTCTGGAGCGCCAGCGTGAACTGGGCGTGATGCCAAAGACGACCCAGCTCCCGCCGTTGTCGTTTGGGGCTGAGGCCTGGGATAAGCTCGGTGCGCGGGAGCGCAAGCTCTACGCGCGTTACATGGAGGTCTTCGCCGGGCTGGTGACCAACGTAGATCACAACATCGGTCGTTTGCTGACGACGCTCGACGAATTGGGGATCCGCGAGAACACGGCGATCGTTCTGATTTCCGACAATGGCGGTTCGGCCGAGGGGACATCGACGGGTACCCCCAATGTTTTCGGTCCTGGTTTTGGGCGGCCAGTCCCGCTCGAACTCGCAGAGAAGCTCTATGACCAGATGGGTGGGGATGGCACTTTTCCACATTACCCGATGGGTTGGGCGAACGTCTCGAACACCCCCTTTCGCATGTACAAGCAGCGCACGCATCTGGGTGGGGTGGCAGACCCGTTGATCGTGAGTTGGCCCGCCAAGATCGTGTCACGAGGTGAACTGCGGCACCAGTTTGTGCATGTCGTTGATCTGTATCCAACCCTGCTCGAAATTGCTGGGGCCAAGCGACCGACGCACCATCAGGGTCGGGTGCAGAAGCCGCTTGAAGGGCAGAGCATCCTGCCTACATTTGGGGACCTGAAGGCTCCGACCCGCAAGGAACAGTACTTTGAACTGGCGGGAAACCGAGCGTTCTTTGAAGATCCCTGGCGACTCGTCGCACGTCATGAACGCGGTAAGCCCTTTGAGGAAGATCGTTGGGAACTTTACGATCTGTCCTCAGATCCGAACGAACTCAATGATCTTTCGGAGCAGAAACCGGATGTCGTCAAACGGTTGCGCGAAAAGTTTGACCAGGCTGCCCGAGCTTACGGGGTCTACCCGCTCGATGATCGTAATCTGGTCATCCGGCTGGCGCAGGATCGCCAGCGCAGGCTGCGTAAGCACTGGGAATTTCATCCCCCGGTCGAGCGGATCGCCCGCGATGTCGGACCGATTGTTGGTGGGCTCGATCATCAGATCGAGGTTGAGTTTGAGGCCGCGGCGACGGGTGCCCGCGGTGTCCTGGTGGCACAAGGCTCCAAGCACGCGGGTTATGTGCTTTACGTCGATGCCAGAGGCCATCTCGTTTATGAAACTCAGATGGTGCCCTGGAACGAACGCATGATTTCCAGTGACCCGTTGCCCAAGGGGCCCCTGAAGGTGCGCTATGTTCAGACGATGCGTGCGCGTCCTTTCGAGGGCAGTGGCGCCTTGTTCGTCAATGACCGGCAGGTGGCCGAGCGCAAGTTTGATCGCGTGCTGGTCAATACGTCTTACGACGGCTTCAGCGTTGGTGCCGATCTCGGGAATCAGGTCTCGTTGGATTATCAGGGGCCCAATCCGTTTCAGGGCAAGATCCGCGTCGTACGCATTGACATTAATATCGCTGAAAATACGTCCCTCGAAATGCTGAGGTACTTGCGCGAAATGACGATGTCAGTCTGAAGGCGGCTGTGACTCGAGCGCCGGCTTCTATCGAGACGGACTTGCCGATTCTAGAGGGTGCGGTCGTCGTCCCTGCCGGCCGCTATCGCATTGGATCGGATTCATTTTATCCAGAAGAGCGTTCTGCGCGCTCGATCAATTTACCGTCGTTCTCCATCGATCGAACGCCAGTCACGAACGCTCAATTTGCGGATTTCGTAAAAGCGACCGGCTGGTTGACCGACTGTGAACGGGCCCAGCCCGCGGGTTCTGCCACATTCCGGATGACCGATGGCCCTGTCGATCTGCGCGATCCCACCCAGTGGTGGGCTTTCGTTCGAGGGGCTTCGTGGCGCCACCCGCAGGGGCCCGGGAGTTCACTCAACGGGCTCGAGCTTCATCCAGTCGTTCATGTCAGTTATGACGATGCACTGGCGTTTGCGCAGTGGCGCGGGGGGCGTCTACCCACCGAAGCAGAGTGGGAAGTGGCTGCCCGCGGGGGCTTGGTTGATTGTGATTACGCGTGGGGCAATGAACTTATGCCCGGAGACCGCCTGCTCGCGAATATCTGGGTGGGCAGCTTCCCCTGGTATCACGCAAGGTGTGATGTCCCTGGGCCAATGCCCGTATCGTCTTACCCCCCAAACGGGTACGGGTTGTTTGACATGATCGGTAACGTTTGGGAGTGGACTTCGACTGCTTTTTCCCCCAGGGGACCGATGCCGCTGGAAGCTTTAGGGGAATGTGGATGTGGCGTTTCTGAGCGGGAAAAACAAAGCAGCCAGCAAAATCCTGAGAAGCCCCTGGAGCAGACCCTCAAAGGCGGGTCGTATCTCTGCGCAGCTGAGTATTGCGCCCGATACCGACCGGCGGCGCGGATTGGTTTACCGACGCAGACGAGCACTGCACATATCGGATTTCGATGCGCCTATGATTTTGACTGATCCAGCCCCTGCCGAAGAAACCGGACCACCGTCGGGACGAGCTTCGTCAATTGTCCTTCTTCTCCGCGCTCAATCGATTGCAGAATCAGCTCATGGATCCCTCCCACGATCGCTGTAATGATCGCGCGCTCTGGCGCTGATTGGCCATTGGAACCAGCGGTCACGGTGGCCTCAATGAAATTCACCAACTGTTCATTACTGCGCCTTCGCGCGGCGAGCCCTTCGTCGCCCAATGCAAATACCGCGACGAACAAGGTTTTCAGCAGCGTGGGCTGCATCGAGAGGATGCTCAGATACGCGTTCAAGGCGTCGTTCAGTTGATCCCGCCAATCTTGCGTTGGGTTGATCGACCCCACCAGGACCTTGAAGGCCTGGGCGCTCGCCGCATCAAACAAGGCAATCAGACACGCTTCGCGAGTCCCGAAATGTTCATAGAAAGTGCGTCGCGAGACCCTGGCCAAGGTGACTACATCCGTGACCGTGGTACTTGCAAACCCATTGCTCGCCACTGATTGCGCCATGGCGTCGAGCAGCCTGTGGCGGTGGTCGCGTTCGGTTTCTTGAAGGGATATTGGCTCCATTCCCCAATGGTACTTGACAGTACCGGTCGCCTCCGGGAAACTTCGGAGATTGGTACGCATTCGTACCGCCTGCGTTCGATGTCCTGGAGCTCTACATGACCGATCTCGTTGTCCGCCGTCTTTTGATCGACCTCAAAGAACCCTTCGCTCGGCGCTGGAACGGGGGCGATGCCTTCCGCTCGGCTTGGTTGAATGCGCTCTCGATGAGTTTTCCGGTCGGAGAGCAGATGTTCATCGACTCCCTGCGCGCCGGTCTAAAGGTGTTACCGGAGAGCAAGCGGGCATATTTCGCCAGCGAAATTCAGGGTTTTGTTGGCCAAGAAGCGACGCATCGCCACCTGCACGCGCTCTACAACAAGCAACTTGACGCTCAGGGCTTCGTGAACAGTCATGAAAAGCGCTTGATCAAGCGCTTGGAGAAGCTAGCGTCAATGAAGCTCGATCCTCGACACGCGGTCGCGGTCACATCAGCGACCGAGCACTTCACGGCGATCTTCGCGGGATGGATGCTCGAGACGCCGCAAAATCTTGAGGGCGCAGACCCCCGCCTGAAAACACTCTGGCTTTGGCATAGTGCTGAAGAAACGGAGCATCGCTGCATTGCTTTTGATCTCTATCGTGCCCTCGGCGGTAATGAAAAATGGCGCCGGTTCTGGTTCCGATTTGTGACGGTTCAGTTCCTGTTCGAACTCATGCGCCAGACTGTTCGAAATCTCTGGGACGACAAGGCTTTATTCAGTTGGACCACTTGGCGCAGCGCCGCCAGCATGATGTTGGGTAAGCAGGGCTTGGTTCGTTATGGCTTCAAGCACTGGCGTGCTTATTTTTCTGAGGACTTTCATCCATCGCATCAGGATGGAACAGCGTCCGAAGCCTGGCTCCGTGAGAACGAAGACTTGTTTCGGGTCGTCTCGCGTTCGCCGGCCTGATTGATGTCTTGAACCGTTCTGTTCGCGCCTGGAGTCTAATTGCCCTGACGGCCGTGCTGGGCGCGTTGGGCTTGCTAGGTGCCTTAGGACTGGCCGGCTTGGGTGGCGCAGGCGGTGCAGGGGGTGCAGGTCCTGGGCCTCATTGCGATGTGGGACAAGTGGCTTCTGCAACCCCAGAAATGGTGTGGGTCCCCGGTGGTGCTTTCGAAATGGGAGATCCACTCGAACCGGGCGAAGCCCCCAGTCGCGCCGTTGAAGCGGCGGGCTTTTGGATGGACCGCACCGAAGTCACCAATGCCCAGTTCGCTCGATTCGTGCAGGCCACGGGTTACGTGTCCGAGGCCGAGCGCGCTCGACAAGATCAAACTGCCACCCGACCCGGCGTTGTTTCCGTTTTTCGTCAACCGGAGTCGGTCCTGGGGCGGGAAGACACGTCGCAATGGTGGACGATTAGCCGCGAGGCGACCTGGCGGCAGCCTGCAGGCCAAGGGTCTTCGATCGAGGGACGCGAGGCCTATCCGGTCGTCGCCGTCACTTACGCGGATGCGTCGGCGTATGCGCAATGGCTCGGTCGAAGCCTGCCGACTGAAATTCAATGGGAACGTGCCGCGCGAATGGGTGCCACTGCTGGAAATGTGGGGGACAAGGCCGCTGCAAACACCTGGCAGGGCCTTTTCCCGGTGCTTGATGCAGGCATTGACGGACATGCGGGGATTGCGCCGGTGGGGTGCTATGCCCCCAACGAGACGGGGATCCATGACCTGATTGGCAACGTCTGGGAGCTGACTCAGGATGCCTACCGAGGATTCGGTCAGCTCGGGGCAATGATCGCGTCGACAACGACCGCAGGCGCGATCTCACGTTCAAGGGCAGATGAACGGGTGGTCGGTGCCCACGTCATCAAGGGCGGATCCTTTTTGTGTTCCGAGGATTATTGCGCCCGCGCCAGAGCAGGGTCCCGCCAACCGCTCGAAGATGGCATGGCGGCGGTCCATGTCGGATTTAGAACGGTCTCAGTGGCTCCGGGCCCAGGGTCAGAACTCGGGACGAGTAAATCCCGCGTCGCTATTAGTCAATAAGCGGCGGCCCAAGCAAAGTTGCAGCAGCAAAAAGATTTCAACGACGGTAGAACGAATACCGCCATCGCTAATGCCATCGAGACCCAGATGCATCAGTCGCAACGCCAGAAAGAGGCCAATGAGTGCAATGGGTACGTTTAACCATTGTTCTCGGCCAGGACGTAAACCGAGCAGCGTAAATCCGCCCAATGCAATGAAACAGCCGCCCAAATCGGCTCGCAAATTACCCACGCCGGCAATCCCCACAGGGGTCAGCGCAAACTCAACCGCCAGGCGATCGGGGGCAATGGCAAACCCCAAACCGACTGCGATGGCACCGATTCCGAAGAGCGCCAGCGACAGGCGCATCACGTTCAACATGGCGGGATCTCCTTATGGCCGAAGGGCACGAGATAATTTCGATGGCAGGATTTTGACAGTAAAGATGTCAACATTAGCAATCCGACCGTTGCAAATTGCGACCTGGTTCAACGAAATTGATGAATTCTGAAATTTGCTCTGACGTCATCATTATTGGCGGGGGCTCTTGCGGGGCCGTTTTGGCGGCGCGACTCAGCGAGGATCCGGCGCTGCAGGTTTGCTTGCTGGAAGCCGGTGGTGAGGACGCACGCTGGTTCGTCGATGCCCCATTGGCGCTTTCATTGACGGTTCCTTCGCGGCTCTTCAATTGGGCGTTTCAGACCGAATCTCAAGCTGGATTGGCAGGTCGGCGGGGCTATCAACCCCGCGGTAAAGGGCTTGGCGGCAGCAGTTCAATTAATGCTCAGATCTATATTCGCGGCCATCCTTTGGATTATGACCATTGGGCCGAGTTGGGGAACCCGGGTTGGTCCTGGGCGGATGTATTGCCCTATTTTCGTCGCTCCGAGCATAACGAGCGTTTTAGCGATGCGTTCCACGGTCAGGGTGGTCCACTCCATGTGGCGGATATTCGGAGTCCCAACCCATTCTCGCGGCGAATGATCGAAGCCGCTGTGGCCCAAGGCTTGCCCCAGATCGAGGATTTCTCAGGCGCTCAAGACGAAGGGGTGGGCTGGTATCAGGTTACTCAAAAAGGCGGCGAGCGCTGGAATGTCGCGCGGGCTTATCTGGGCCGCCCCGGTGAGGCTGGGAGCGCGCGTAACAGACCCAATTTGCGAGTCATCACAGACGCTCGAGCATTGCAAATCACCTTGGACGGTCATCGCGCGACCGGGGTGGTCTGTCAGATCGGTGGGGTGCCGGTGCGGGTTAAGGCGAACCAACAAGTGATTGTCAGTGCCGGGGCGTTGCAGACGCCGCAACTACTGATGCTCTCAGGCATCGGAGAGGCCGATGTTTTATCCAAATTTGGCATCGCCGCAGTGCATGATTTGCCTGGGGTCGGGCGCAACCTGCAGGACCATATCGACTGCGCGCTGGCCTATCGCCGCCAGGCGTCCGGGCTGATCGGTCTCGGTACGGGACTGGGCGCTGAAGGGTGGCGTGCCTGGCGTGATTATCACGATCAGCGTCGCGGGATGTTCACCTCGAACGTCAACGAGGCGGGGGCTTTCGTGCGGACCCTGCCCGGTTTGCCCGCACCGGATGTGCAGATGGTCTTTGCACATGCCTTATCAGACAATCACGGCCGCACGCCCCGCTGGGGTAGCGGTTTTGCGGGCCACGTCTGCGTACTGCGCCCACACAGTGTTGGGCGCGTCAGTTTGGCATCGGCTGACCCAATGGCGCCGCCGTTGATCGATCCGGCATTTCTGAGTGATGAGCGCGATATGGACACCTTGCTTCGCGGGGTTAAGTGGATCAAGCGGATTGTTGAATCCCCCATGCTGCACGAGGGCCCACCAGTGCCCCTTTTTGATGAGCCGCTTGAGACCGATGATGACTTGCGTCGATTCATTCGCGGCCATGCAGATACTTTGTATCATCCGGTCGGAACCTGCCGCATGGGGACCGACCCCATGGCAGTGGTGGACGCGCGGCTAAGGGTTCACGGGATCCATGGCTTGCGGATCGTGGATTGTTCGGTGATGCCCACCGTCCCGGGCGGTAACACCAATGCACCTGCGGTCATGATTGCTGAAAGGGCCGTGGAATTCATCCGCGAGGATTTGTGCGCTGCCTAACGCTGAGCTCCCCTATTCACTCCAATGAGACCTTCAATGAATTCGTTAATCCGGCGCAGCGCTCTATTGGTTGGGCTCGCTCTCATGAGCCCCGCCTCGTTTGCCCAAACCACCCAAACAGAACCCATCATCGGGAACTGGAAGACGATCGATGACAAGACCAATCAGCCGAAGTCGATCATCCGGATCGAACTGGTTGATCAAAAACTGCAGGGTACCGTTGTCAAGATTTTCACCGCGCCGGGCGATCGGCCCGACCCGGTCTGTGAGCAGTGCAAAGATCATCGCAAGGACAAGCCGGTGATCGGGATGACGATCATGTCAGGTTTGAAAAAGACCTCGAGCACCCTCTGGGAGGGCGGTGAGATCCTCGATCCAAATAATGGTTCGATCTACAAGGTCAAACTGAACCTCGACGCTGAGGCTAAGGTACTCAGCGTTCGCGGCTATGTCGGTGTACCAATGGTTGGTAGAACCCAGACCTGGATTCGCGACTGATTTAGCGATCGATTTAGCGATTATTTCCCGTTTGAGCACCCCATGACGCTACCCCCAATCGAGGTCTTGCCTCGCGATTTGAGCCCCTACCGCACAGGCAATGTCGGCGTGGATTACGTGCATCGATTCGTGGCCGATCAACCGGGCCCCCATGTGCTAATCAACGCCTTGACCCACGGCAACGAATTTTGCGGCATGGCTGCTGCCTGTGACTTGCTCGATCGGGGCGTACGTCCCCGAATAGGCACGTTGACGGTGAGCTTCGCGAACGTCGCCGCTTACGAGAGCTTCGATCTCGAGAGGCCATTCGAGAGTCGGCAGATCACGCACAACATGAACCGCATCTGGTCAGAACAATGGCTCGATGGTCCTGAGGAAAGTGTCGAGTTGCGGCGCGCGCGCGAGATGCGCGAGATCGTGGCTGCGGCTGATCATATTTTGGATATTCATTCGACGGCGCAGGATGTTGCACCGTTTTGGGTTTATCCAGGGCATCCGCGAAATGCGTCTGTGGCGAGGGCGCTGCCCAAACCGATGATCCACCTCGTCATGCCCAATGGAATGAGTTCGGGGACCCCGCTGATCGAATATGGTCCACATGGCAGAGCGGATGGGCCAGGTGCCGCCGTGGTTCTGGAGTGCGGTCAGCACTTCAGACAAGCGTCGGTTGATCTGGCGATCGCAGTCACGCAGGATTTTCTGGGGCACTTCGGACTGATTGAACTCGAGCAGGAGCCGAATCATTCGACCGGCGCTCGGGGCGCTCGGGGCGGTCAGGGCGAACACCGTGCGTTCGAAATGTTGACCACGCATGTCGTCAAGACCGCAGAGTTTTCGTTTGTTCGTCCGCTCGTCGGATTCGAGGTCTTCGCCAAGGGCGACTTGATTGCGCTTGACGGGCCTGAAGAAATCCGCGCGCCTTGTGACGAATGCACCATTTTTATGCCGACCCGCTTGCCGATTATGGGTCGCGAAGGCGTCTACCTGACCCGCCCCATCACCACTTCATAACCATTTTTGCAGCAAGACCGCGTGCCCGGCGCCAGGGTCGAGTTGGTAGTGCTTAAACCCGAAACGGTCATACGCATTCATCGCGATGGTGTTGCCACTAAGGACCTCAAGGGTGAGCTTGCAACAGCCCCGTTCAATGGCGAGTTGCTGGGCTGCCGCCAGCAGGGCCTGAGCAACGCCCTGACCGCGAACCTCGGGATGCACAACGATGTCGTGCACATTCAAGAGCGGCTGGGCTTTAAACGTGGAATAGCCTTCAAAGCAATTGATCAAGCCGAGGGGTTCGTTGGTGGATTCGTTGGTGGGGGCGCTGCTAGGGTGGCTCGGTTCCGCGCCTCGATAGGCCAAAAAGCTCGCTGCATCGGGGCGGCGAGCCAAATCATCGCAGAGCCGTTCGAGCACGCTCGCGGCGAGCGGCTCTGCGCCCCCCATCGGATCGCGGGCATAGAGATCAAGCAGTTGCCGCAGGTGCAATCCATCTTTCGGAGCGCGGTAATCAACGCGGTGGATGTAGAGGTCTAGATTCATCGACTAACCCGCCAGAGCAACCAGCTTGCGATACTGAGATTGAGAAGATTCCATGCGATGCCATTCAAAAATGCAGCATGGTAAGAGCCGGTGACATCAAACACCTTGCCCGACATCCAACCCCCCAATGCCATCCCGACCAGGGTCGCGAAGATCACTGCGCCGACCCTTCGCCCGGCTTCCGCGGGTGGAAAGTACTCACGGATGATGATGGCGTAGGACGGCACGATGCCGCCTTGAAAGAGTCCAAACGTGGCGGAAATCAGAAAGAGCGATTGCATGCTGTCGAAGGGCAAAAACAGCAACAACGACAGTCCTTGCAGAATCGAACCGAGTAGTAGCGTGCGCAGGCCGCCGATCTTGTCGCAAATGAAGCCTGAAATTAATCGGCTAGCGATTCCAAAAGCGAGCATGACGGACAGCATCTGGGCCCCACGCGCCGCACCGTATCCAAGATCGGCGCAGTAAGCCACGATGTGGACCTGGGGCATTGCCATGGCGACACAACATGCGACACCGGCGACGCAAAGAAGCGCCTGGGCGTGCGAGATCTTGAGGCCGAACGGACGTCCGGGGACCAATGATGGCGCCGTTGACTGGACCGGGCCAGCGGGGGAGCCTGCGCTCGCTGGGGGGCGCTTGCTCATAAGGAGGCTGAGTAATGCCATTCCGAGGCCACAGACGAGCCCCAGAGCGATGTAGGTTTGACGCCAGCCCCAGAGTTCGATTCCCTGTTGGGCCAATGGTGGCCAGACGGCTCCCGCGAGATAGTTACCGCTGGCGCAAACTGCGACAGCAATCCCCCGGCGCTTGTTCCACCATAAGGCGGTGTCGGCGAGCAGGGGAGCAAAAGTGGCCGAACTGCCCAGCAGGCCCAGCAAAATGCCGTGGGCCAATGCGAACAGCAGTAAATTGGGGGCAAATGCCGCCGCAATAAACCCTGCAGTCACGCCGGCCGATCCGAGCATCAGCGGGGCCTGTACACCGAAGCGGTCGGCCAGGCGGCCCATTCCGACTCCGCCCAGTCCGAACCCGAGCATCATCAGTGTGTAAGGCAGCGCAGCATCCGCGCGCGAGACGCTGAATTCTTGCTGAACCGCGGGCAACACGACCGACACGACATACATGCTGCTACTTCCAAGAGTTAGCAGGAGTAGGGTGACGATCAGCCGTCGACCCGCATACGGCGAGTCGATCAGGTCATTGGAGGCGGCGATCGTTGGCATCGGCGAACAAGGCCTCGCAACCCGTTCCAGAGAACATCTGATCAACCCGTACGCGGTCCTCAGCGTTTAACGCGTCATAGTCACGGCGTAACCAGAGGAGACACTTTGCCTGATAAGGAAAGGCTTGTTGCACCCAGGGTTTGTCGTCGATTGTGGTTTCTACTTGCGTAGCGCCGGTTTGTAACGCAGCGGCATTGGCAATCAGTAAGGGTGGGTAAACGCGACCGATCTCTTTGAGGATGGCTCGCAGGCTGGGGATCTCACCCTGCGACAGTTCTAAGCTTGAGAACCAGTCGCTCTCGAGCGGTTCGAGGCCACCGTGGTCCTCCATCAGCGTGACCCACGCATAGACCCTGGGCGCCCGCTGGATCGCGATCGTCATGGGCGTGGGATCAAATTGGGTGAGCTGGGTCAACTGGCCATAGACCGCGAAATCACCGGCACCGGGCCGTTTGCCCAATAAGAACGGGTAGTGGCCCAGATGCGTCTCGAACGCGTCGAGAAACCGTTCATAGCTGGATTCGATCACCGACGCAGTGCTCGGGTTGGAACCGACGTAGCGTAACCGGGCGTGTTGACGGCTACTGATCCACCGACCGTACTCGTGCAGACGCGCATCGTCGAGTGGTTCGCTACTCCAGCATGGGAGGATTTTCTCGGCCTTGGCAAAGTCGGTCGGGTGGCTCCAGCGGTAATGGAACATCGCCTTCGTGAGCCACTCGTCGGCATAGTCTTCGATAAGGGCATCCACCAGGGCCAAGGCCGGATCAGCCGGCACCGCATGGCGGCCTTCGAACTCGCGCTCAAATCGGCGCAGGAGCGGGGTGGAATCGGTGACCGCTTCAAGGGACTCGCCGCGTGCTTCGGACGTATCTTGTTTGCGAGGCAGATAAAACGTCGGTAGCAGGGGCACTTTGGGCGCTGGCATGCCAGCCGGTGTGCCAGCCGTTTGCAATAAGCGGTAGGGGATGCGTCGATAGCGAAGCAGCGCGACCATCTTGCGGGTGTAGGGCGACCCTGGGACGCCGCTGAGTACGAGGGTCGACACCATGGTGCGGCCGCTCCCTGTCAGGTGGCCACCGACGGGCGCTCGCCCATTGCCTTTCGCCAGCGCATCAGGTTTGGATGATCGTCACCGGGTTTGATACGAACCACCCGCGCAAAATCCAGCGCAACGACCGCGGTGATATCGGCCAGACTGAACTGTTCGGTTGCGATGAACTCGCGCTCGGCAAGGTGCGCATCCAATTCGACAAAAAACTGTTGGGCACGGGCCAAGCCGCGCTGGGCCAGTTCTGGGATTTGTGCGTAGTTCACCGCGCCGGTCAGGGCACGGTCTTTCATGGCGGGCGCGCTATTGCGCAACGCCTCTGCGATGGCCATGAAGCCTTCCAATTCGATGCGGGCATTCCAACTCGCGACTTCTGCCCGCTCAAGCGCGGTCCGGCCCATCATTGGGGGCTCCGGGTAGGTTGCCTCGAGATAGGCGGCGATCCCGGCGTTATCGGTCAGAATCGCGCCGCTTTCGAGCTGCAGGGCCGGCACGGTACAGCGTGGGTTGATCGCGCGAAAAGCATCTCCGAGTTGCTCTTGCTGGCGCAAGTCGACCTGGACGGCATTGAATGGAACGCCCTTTTCAGCGAGCAAAATCCGCGCGCGCCGTGGGCTGGGGGCCATCTCAAAGTCGTAGAGGGTCAGCATTTCAAATCTCTAAAAAATCTGGAAATTTAGAACCAGTCATGGGGCATGTTGCGGCACACAGACTCACGTTCGCGCACGACCTTCAGCCAGGCATCGACTTTCGGGAGTTCATAAGCGTGGAAGTAGCGCAGGGCAGCCAGTAAGCCCGATGTGAGCGTCGATGAAGCGGGGGTTGCCGCCACCCCGATATCAAGCCAGATCCAGCCCATCACGACATGACCGAAGGCCTGCAGATAAGGCGTTGCGTTGGCCAGCGCTTCTTCAGGAACTTGACTGCTCCAGGCTTCTTCGGTGGCTTGCAGAAGCGCGTCGAGTGCGCTGCTGAGTTGGCTCGCGAAATCGGGTAACTCGTGCGCCCTGGAAATCGTTTGGCGGATCGCGCGCTCGAGCGCTTTGAGGGCCGCACCATCCTGCATCAGGACCTTGCGACCCAGGAGATCAAGCGCCTGAATGCCATGCGTGCCCTCATGGATCATGTTCAGGCGGTTGTCGCGCCAGTACTGCTCGACCGGAAAATCACGCGTATAGCCATAACCGCCATGAACCTGAATCGCGAGGCTATTGGCTTCGAGGCACCACTCGCTGGGCCAGCTCTTGGCGATGGGGGTGAGGATTTCCAGCAGGAGATTCGCTTCGCGAGCGGCGAGTTCATCGCCGGTGTGCAATTCGTCGACCAGTCGGGCGCAGTAGAGCTCGAGGGCCAATCCCCCTTCGCAATAAGCCTTCTGGGCCAACAGCATGCGCTTGATGTCGGCGTGCTCGATGATGGGTACTTGCGGCTGGTTCGGGTCTTTCCCGCCCGATTGCAGTGGCCGACCCTGAGGGCGCTGACGGGCATAAGCCAGGGACGCCTCGTAGCCTGCCATCCCCAACATTGCGGCGGCCATACCGACCCCAATCCTGGCCTCATTCATCATGTGGAACATGCAGCGTAGCCCTTCGCCCGGCTTGCCAACCAGGTACCCAATCGCCCCAGCTTGTCCACCCGGTTTGAACTTACCCTCACCAAAATTCAGTAGCGTATTGGTCGTGCCCCGCCAGCCGCATTTATGATTCAGTCCAGCCAGTGCGACGTCATTGCGGACTCCAGTCAATTGACCGTCAACACCCACCAGGTGCTTGGGAACAATAAAGAGAGAGATCCCTTTCACGCCTGGGATCAAACGCCCTTGCGGATCAGGGATTTTTGCGAGCACCAGGTGAATGATGTTTTCACCCAGTTCGTGTTCGCCTGCGGAGATCCACATCTTGTTGCCGCGCAGCCGATACCGGGGGCCGAGCGGGTCGTCGGTGGCGTGATCGCCATCGGGTGTCGCCCGGGTCACGATATCGGACAGGCTCGATCCGGCCTGCGGTTCGGACAGGCACATCGTCCCCGAAAAACGTCCATTGAATTCGTTCAATGCGAAGACACTTTTCTGGACTTCAGTGCCATGTGCCATCAGCAGATTGGCATTACCAACTGTCAACAATCCCCCGCCGATACTGACCGATGCTTTCGAGAAAAATCCGTTTGACGCGAGTTCCAGCACGAACGGCAGTTGCATCCCGCCAAACTCGGCATCCTGGGATGCGCTGAGCAGACCCGAATCAACATAGGCCTGGTTGGCCTCATGGGTTGCCCGCGGGAGGATGACTTTTTCACCATCAAAACGAGGCTCTTCGGTGTCGACCAGTCGATTGAAGGGCGCGAATTTCTCGCGCGCTAAACGCTCACTAAGGTCAAGGACCTGATCGAAGGTCTCGCGGCTATGGTCCGCAAAACGTGGGCGATCGGTCAGGCCCTCGACGTCGAGCCAGTCGTACAACAAATAGTCAAGAATTGGACGCATGACAGACTTTTAGAGGACTTCAAAAATCCCCGCAGCGCCCATGCCGCCACCGATACACATCGTCACGCAGACCTTCTTTGCGCCGCGACGCTTGCCCTCGATCAGCGCGTGACCGGTGAGGCGTTGTCCGGAGACACCGTAGGGGTGGCCCACTGCAATGGCACCGCCATTGACGTTGAGCCGGTCCATTGGAATGCCAAGGGTGTCGGCGCAATAAAGGACCTGTACCGCAAAGGCCTCGTTGAGTTCCCAGAGGTCAATGTCGGCGACGGTAAGACCAAGGCGCTTCAGGACCTTCGGGACTGCAAAGACCGGCCCAATACCCATCTCGTCGGGTTCGCAACCTGCGATCGCAAAGCCCAAAAACCGTCCCAGCGGGTGCAAACCTTTTTGTTGCGCGTAGGTTTCGCTGACCACGACACAGGCGCCGGCGCCGTCGCTGAACTGACTCGCATTGCCCGCTGTGATGACGCCACCGGGCACCGCACTACGGATGCCACGGACAGCGTCCATCGTGGTCCCGGGGCGCAGACCTTCGTCCGCACTGACGGTCACTTCT